>JAAOII010000121.1 GCA_015163845.1 Candidatus Portiera sp. | reverse complement strand
GGGGTGAATGGAAGGGGGATGATATGTGGCAAGGAAGAACTTCTTCAGTCAAGACGCCGCTCGTGCTATGTTGGACAGTAGATGATCCTCAGCAGATGATGCAGTTACTGAAGTGGGGTGCCGATGGGGTCTTCTCCAATCATAGTAGCCGCCTAATCAAGCATCTAAAAGAAGTATCCAACCCCGCCACCAAATAAACCCCGAATACTCCAGTTCTTAATGTTGCTTAGAATTTAGTGATATAATAGAGTTTACAAAAAGCATGAACAATCATAATATGGCGCTGGACTTTGGATCCACTTCTGTGGACGATATGTACACACCTGAGTGCGACTATTCTTCCTCAAAATCACCCTCCATATTAAAAAAAATATCTAACTACAAAGAAAAGAGTTCTCGCATAAAGCATCTTGGGCAGGTATTCACTCCTCCCTCCATAGTGGATTATATGTGGCAGTTAAGTAAAAACTATGGTCGTGTTTTAGAGCCATCATGTGGCGATGGTGCCTTCTTTAGAGAAGACGTGAATATGGTGATGATAGAGAAAGACCCGACAACTAAACCGCCATCTAATACGATATTAATGGATTTTTTTGATTACCCTGCGACAGAGAAATTTGATACGATCATTGGCAACCCTCCCTATGTACGGAATCGTGACATAGATAGAATAACCCAATGTAATCTTGATTATAGGATGTTTGATCGCCATGCCAATCTCTATCTTTTCTTCATCAAAAAGTGTATAGAGCATCTCAATCATGCAGGAGAGTTGATATTTATCACTCCACGTGATTTCATAAAAGCAACTGGGGCTGCTAAACTGAATGAATATATCTACTCCCAAGGGACGATTACTCACTTTAAGGATTGCGGTGATGATAAGATTTTTGCTAATGCATCGCCTAATTGTGCTATATGGCGTTTCGTTAAAGGTCTATACAGCCACACCACAGATGCAGGAGACAAGTTTAATATAACTGATGGACAGATATACTTTGGCAAGGAAAGTTCTCATAGAATAAAGGATTACTTTGATGTCAAGGTCGGTGCCGTAAGTGGTGCTGATAATGTTTACGAGAATAATCAAGGTAATGTTGAAATGGTTTGTTCCAAAACCTATAAAACAGGGGCAACCAAAACCATGATATATAACCAAAAACATCCTTCTCTTCTAAACCATAAAGATAAATTGATTAATCGTGGAATAAGAAAGTTTAACGAAGGTAACTGGTGGGAGTGGGGAAGAAGCTATCCACAAGATGATCGGGAACGTGTTTATGTCAATGCTAAAACGAGGCATCACCGCCCTTTCTTCACTCACCCTGCTAAAGCATTTGATGGGGCAGTCCTCGCATTGTTCCCCAAGGTGGATTTTGCTGGGCAGATGGACAAGACCTGTGATAGGTTGAATGATTTAGATTGGGAAAAACTTGGTTTTGTAACTGGCGGCAGATTTATATTTAATCAAAGATCATTAGAAAATGCCCCAATAGATAAACTACTTTGATCCAAGCATTTTATCCAAGTTATATATTCAAGTCAAAGCAAAAGACATAGCACATAAGATAGTTTACTCTATGATATTCCCCCTATGATAGATATTCCCCCTATGATAGATATTCCCCCTATGATAGATATTCCCCCTATGATAGATATTCCCTCTATGATAGATATTCCCCCTAGAATTGATTGCACTGACTAGAAATGAAGAGGACTTTTACTTCTTAGTCATTAATAAAACCTCCAAGGCGGCAATAGAAAATGAACCGTTACTAAAATCATATCTATTCTCACTAAAGACCCTCAAAGAAGTTAAACCTAATGGCAATAACCTACCTTTCCAGTGTGTATGGAAAAACAATACTGTTCCAGTCAGTAGAACCTATGAAGAGGCGAAGTCATTCTTGCTAAAAAGCTATGGCGACTCGTTACGCAAAAGAAATGAGAGATACGAAGAGTTTAAGAAATGTTTTCCAGAGCACGCTTGTAAGATTACATAACCTCATATACACATTCACTGGATGGCATTAAGGAATGCTTTACAATTTTCTATAGAATAAAAGGAATTATTGCTTTACGTTTAGGCGGGTAATCGGGGAATTTAGAGTGATACCATTTATGATGAGATAAAGCTCGCGGTAACAAATTAGCAATTGTCCAAAGAGCAAAAGCGAAAAATGGGAATGCTATAGTCATAATAGCAAAGCCGCACCACTCAATTATTTCTCCAAGTAGATTAGGACAGGATACATAGCGGAAAGGACCCGCAGTTGGAATGACATACTCCTTTTGTCCCGTATCAGTTGACTTCTTACGCAAGTTGATGAGGATATTATCGGAATAGATATTTAACAAAGCACCACCACAAAAAACTAAAATGCCAATAATAAAATGCGGCCGCATAAAATATGTAAGATCATATTGTGCCCCATTGCCAAGCCCATTGCCAAAATCACTACCTATGTAATAACCACATAAAAAACCATTGAATAAATTGAAGCCAAATGCCATCAAGCAAATTACTAAAGGCATCTTCTTGCCAGCAGTTCTTATACGGAATGGGAAAACACAAGCACGGTTGAAATAGTGTGCCGTCCATAGACCGGCTAATACCAACACAACTATATTTACTCCACCAGCTAGTGCCAGCATGGGCATTATGATGAGGGCTGGCAATTCCATAACAAACCAAGCAATGCGATTTGAAATGAGAGGTCCCCAACTGGTTTTAGTATGCCGACCAAATG
>JAAOII010000120.1 GCA_015163845.1 Candidatus Portiera sp. | reverse complement strand
TGCAACTCACCATTGCCGATAAGAGTGGTTACATGACTATTCGCTTCTTTTATCATAGCTTCGCCCTACGTAAGACAATGTCAATCGGCAAAGAACTTAGGTGCTATGGCATGGCACGTTATAGTAACAAAGGAGTGGAGATGATCCACCCAGAATGCTCGTTAGTCACACCCGACCAACCATTGGATAGCGGGCTGACTCCAGTATATCCACTCACTCAAGGAATTGGACAACGTAAGATGCGGGATATTATTTCACTAGCACTGGGTAAATTAAAAGATCATAGTTTGCCAGAACTCATCCCCACAGATATGCTTGGTGGCGATGACGAAGAACTCAGCATAATGGACTCACTCAAACTCATCCATTCACCTCCGCCAGATGTAGATATGGAATTGTTGATGAATGGAGTCCACCCAGCTCAATACAAATTGGCATTAGAAGAACTTTGTGCTCACAGAGTATATCTACTCAGGGAAAAGGCAGAAAATGCTGGTAACCATGCTCCACGTATGCCAAGTGCCTCGCAAAAATGGCTGGACTTAGAGAAGTCCCTGCCCTACAAACCAACAGATGGACAGAAGGAGGCCTTCTCCACCATAGCGGCAGACCTCAATAAAGAACAACAGATGATGCGACTATTGCAAGGAGATGTTGGTTGTGGTAAAACTTTGGTAGCTGCTCATACTTTTGCAGTGGCGGCGGCCAATGGCTGGCAGACGGCTTTGCTGGCTCCAACTGAAATACTTGCTGAACAGCATATTAATCAATTCACCGAATGGTTCCTGCCCTTGGGAATGTCCATAGTTCCGCTTGTTGGGAAGATGAGCCCAAGTGAAAAGAAAAAACAATATGAGATTATCGCCAATGGGTCCGCCGATTTAGTCATAGGAACTCATGCCCTATTCCAAGAAAAAGTGAAGTTCCCTAAATTGGGACTCATCATTGTTGATGAGCAACAGAGATTTGGTGTCAAGCAAAGAAGACAAATGCAAGAGAAAGGTTTAGGCGGTGGACTACAGGATATCTATCCACACCAACTCATAATGAGTGCCACCCCCATACCACGAACTTTGGCACAGACGGTCTTAGCTAATATGGACTTGATAACTATTCATGACATGCCGCCAGGACGTATCCCCTGCAACACCAGTTTGCTACATAACAGCAAACGTGTTCAACTGGCTAAACGTTTAGAGACACAACTAAAGCAGGGAGCACAAATTTATTGGGTATGCCCTCTCATAGAGGAATCGGATGTCATCCCAGCAGAAAATGTCAAAGATGTAGAGAAGCAACTGCGTCAATTATTACCCAATTATACTATCGCCACAGCACATGGTCGGCAAAAAAGTGGCGAGAAGTCACAAGCCATGCTGGACTTCAAGCAGGGTAAAAGTCAAATTCTAGTAGCCACTACCGTCATAGAGGTGGGAGTGGATGTGCCGAATGCCAACTTCATGGTAATAGAGAATGCCGAACGTCTTGGCCTTTCCCAACTGCATCAGTTAAGAGGAAGAGTTGGTCGTGGCGGAGAAGCAAGTTATTGTATTTTGCTTTACAATGAGCCCTTATCGGATACAGCAAAAGAGCGTTTACAAATAATATCTAAGAGTACCTCTGGTTTTGAGATAGCCGAAGCCGACTTACGTTTGCGTGGTGCTGGTGAAATTATTGGCACTCGCCAAAGTGGTGCAATGCAATTCAAGGTAGCAGACCTATTCAAGCATAAAGACATCATCTCTAAAAGTGCTGAAATAAGTGCACGGATGATGCAGATGCCAGCTGATAAACAACTGACCTTAATCTCTCGTTGGATTAATGAAGATACTAATTACGGAACTGTCTAACCCATCATTTTAGGTTAACTCTTGAAGGGGTCAGTGAACTTGGCGGCAGAGCCGAGATGTTCTTCTATACGAATCAGTTGATTATATTTGGCAACTCTGTCACTTCTTGAAAGAGAACCGGTCTTGATCTGACCAGCATTGGTCGCCACTGCCAAGTCGGCTATAGTGCTGTCCTCACTTTCGCCAGAGCGATGAGAAATAACACATTTATAGTTGTTGGCATGGGCAAGAGCTATGCAATCCAAGGTTTCGCTGAGAGAACCTATTTGATTAAATTTTATCAATATGGAATTCCCAATACCCTTGTCTATGCCTTCTTGTAAGATTGCTGGATTGGTAACGAATAAATCATCACCAACTAATTGAATCTTATTGCCGAGAACTTCTGTCAAATGTTTCCAACCATCCCAATCACTCTCATCTAGACCATCCTCAATAGAGATAATCGGATAAGCAGAAGAGAGTTCTTGAAGATATCCAACAAAGCCGTTAGTATCATAGGCCCTATCCTCAACCTTATATTTGCCGTCTGTGTAAAACTCGGATGCGGCACAGTCAAGTGCTATGGCAACATCTTTGCCTGGAGTAAGACCACTTTGTTCTATGGTCTGGCATATAATATCCAGTGCTTCACGATTGCTGGACAAGTTAGGGGCGAAACCACCTTCATCACCAACAGCAGTATTAAGTCCTTTCTTTTTCAAGTTGCTTTTGAGGCGGTGAAATATTTCCGCTCCCATTCTAATGGCTTCACGCACAGAAGATGCTTGGCGTGGCATAATCATAAACTCTTGAATATCAAGATTGTTATCAGCATGTTCCCCACCATTGATAATGTTCATCATTGGCAGGGGTAGAAGATTTGCATCTTCGGCATTTTTGCCAAACAAAGTTGCAATATAGCTAAACAGCGGAATGCCTTTGGTTGTCGCAGCAGTGTGTGCTGCCGCCAGAGATACAGCCAAAATAGCATTAGCTCCTAGTTTTGACTTATCATTACTACCGTCTAACTCAAGCATTTTATTATCAAGTTCTCTTTGCTGAAATACATCCAT
>JAAOII010000119.1 GCA_015163845.1 Candidatus Portiera sp. | reverse complement strand
TCAAGTAGCGACAAGAAAATAGCCATACGCACATAGACCCCATACTCAATTTGCTTGAGTATCAAAGATCTGGGGCCATCTACCACCTCCGAACTTATTTCCACTCCACGGTTGACTGGTCCTGGATGCATTACCAAGGCATCAGGTGCTGCCAATTCCAGACGTTCAGGCGACAGACCATAGAGAGAAAAGTAATCATCAGGATTGGCAAGAATACCGCCTTGTTGTTTTGCCTCGGCAATTCTTTCTCTTTGGATGCGTAACATCATTACCAAATCAACTCCTTCTAGTCCTTTATCCATATCTCTTTCAATGATTATATTGGAGTTATTAGATGCGACTGGAAAGTCATCTGCTAATAATTCCGCAGGACCAATCAAACGCAATTCAGCACAAGGTATTTTATCCATTGCATAGATGAAAGAACGAGCCACCCGTGAATGGGCTAGGTCACCAACCAAGGCAATTTTCAACTTACTAATATCTCCAGCATCTCCTTTATGGAGTAATATTGTCAAGAGGTCCAACAAGGTCTGACTGGGATGTTCATTAGTGCCATCGCCGGCATTTACTAGGGGTAAGTATAATTGCTCCACCAGCTGCTTAATCACGTCATTACCACTATGACGCACCACAAAAAGATCAGGGTTCATCGCCTGCAAACTCATAAAAGTATCCAGCAGATTTTCACCTTTCTCCAAAGCCGAATTACTAGGGACTAGGTCTAAAGTATTCGCCCCCAGACGATAAGCAGCAAGAGTAAAGCTACTACGAGTGCGCGTGCTTGGCTCATAAAACAGAGTTACTATGGATTTGTCTGCAAGACGTTTGCCATATATCTCAATATTCTTGCATTCCGCCAGTTCCTTAGCAAGAGCAAGTAGGTTATGTAGTTGCTCGCTGCTTAGCGGTTCTATGCCAATAAAATTATGTGGCGATGCTGGAGGATTTGAATCAATCATCTAGTTAACTGGGCGGATGGGGATATTCCTAAGATCTGATATTTGGCATCTGATATTTAGCATCTGATATTTGGCATCTAATATTTGGCACTTAATATTTAGCATTTCGCATTTAGCATCTTACTCGCCAGATTTTTTAGTGTTATCTTTAGTGTTCTCTTGCTGCTCCAGCCATCCCTGCAATAAAGCACAAGCCACCATACTATCTAAAACCCCCGCCTCGGCTTTAACTCCCATATCCTTGAGTTTTTCTTCCATGACTCGCGAACTTAATCTCTCATCAATCAAGTGGCAGGGTCTATTAAACTTACGTTGTAGATATGCGGAAAAACTATGCACCCGCTTGGCTATGTTAATTGGTTGAGACGTCTTGCTTTCCGCCGCCTGGGCTGGAGTAGCTGGCAAGCCCAAGACAAAAGCATCTGGTGACCATTCAGCAACTAATTTATACAGTTGCTCATCATCTGCCCAACCATTGTTCATTGTTAGTGCTGGTAAGGGCTCTGCACTGCAACTAATATCCCCTCCCACAGCTATGCCACTAGATTGCGTGCCATAATCAAAAGCCAAGTACCTCATTCGTTTGTTAGTAAAGTGAAACTAATAATTCTTATGTCAGTTCGCATCATATAAGTTGGCATTATCTGAATAGACAGAAGCTAATTTATCTGCTTCTTCATCCCAGCCCAGTTTGCGATAGGACTGCTCCAGTAGTTCCAATGCTGCAAGATTATAAGGGCTATTGGGGAAGTTCTCCAAGATATTGATGCATCTATCTATAGTTGCCACATAGGAAAATCTCTTGAAATAATATTGAGCTACCTTCAGTTCATCCCTTGCCAAGATATTGCGTATATGTCTCATATGAGCAGTTGCTTCAATAACATAATTACTCTTGGGGAACTCTTCCACCAACTGACGAAAAGTCCTATAGGAAGCCCTAGCTCTTTTGAGCTCCCTCTCATTGAATCTATCTATGAGGGCCACACCTCGAGCATACTCAGCACGTCCCATCATATAATAAGCAAAGTCCAACTGGGGTGAATCAGGATAGAACTCAATAAATCTTCGACTGAGGTAGAAGGTTTCTCCATAATCACCAAGCCCGTAGTTGGCAGAAATTTTCTCAAGCTCGCTTATCTGGGTATAAGGGCTTAATGGATGAAAGGTCTGAAGCTCCTCAAATTGCTCAACAGCTGCAGTATATTGCTTCTTGTCCATAAACTCAATGGCCGTAGCATAATATTCCTCGGCTGGCTGTATAACTGTCTGCTTTTTAGAACAAGACGTGCTCGCCAGTAGAACCACCAGAAGAATTAATGCCCCTAAGGAAAGTGCTAACCGAGAGTGAATAAAAATACCATACATCTTGCTTAATTATACTATTAATCAGTGTTTTTCTTGACGGGTAATGCATAGAAGTGCGATCGGGATTGCTAAAGCCACGATAACGGATATTAGGAAAAAACCAAAAAACACCGGGGGGAAGGATGGAGAAGAGGAGAAGGGATTAAATAACCCTAAGAATAAATCCTCTCATTAAACAAGAAAGCGACTCACCCACGAATGGATGAGCCGCCTATTTTGCGACACTTAATTTATGCTAGGATTAGTTGCCACTTGCTGAAGCTCTAGG
>JAAOII010000118.1 GCA_015163845.1 Candidatus Portiera sp. | reverse complement strand
TAATAATTCTTTTAATTCTGTCCAAAATGTTGGTGCCATTGCTGGACTTATAAACAATGCAAAAATATATGAGGTTACTTCTGATGTTATGATTTCTGGTTCAAGTAATTCAAGTCATCTAGGTGGTTTGGTAGGTAGATCTTTGAACTCCGAGATTAGTAGATCCTCTAGCAGGGGCTCTATATCAGGTAGCGCCAAAGTTGGTGGTTTGGTAGGTGAATCTTCGGGATCAGAGATTAGTAGATCCTCTAGCAAGGGGTCTGTATCAGGTGTTGCCGCAGTTGGTGGCTTGGTAGGCAGGGCGAGTGATTCAAACATAACTCTATCTTATAGCTCAGCTGCTATTACTGGCTTCAATGGAACAGGCGGAACAGGTGAGACCTGGCGTAATTTTGGTGGCTTGATCGGTGCTATGGAATCTTCAAACTTACAAGCATCGTTTGCGGTTGGTGAAATATCTTTGGCTGCTGCAGCTAACAAACTAGAGAATATAGGAGGACTAATTGGTGGGGCAAGCGGCTCTAGTGTGATTGATATAAGTTATAGTGGAACTTCTTTTATAGCACCTACTAATGCATCAGTCGTCCTAAGAAATGTTGGCTTGATCTATGGGTCTTTGTCGTCAGCTAGTAGATCGGACTCCAGTTATAGCTACTCAGAAACCCCGCGGACAACTAATTTTTCTGGAGATATGGGAGCTATGGAAGGCAATTTTATCAATAATTACTACCTAGGCACAGAAGGCACCATAACAGATGGTCTATTCAGTATTACCAAACAACAAATGCAGTCCTGTGGTTTAGGAGGGAATGCTTTAGATGGAGTCAGTGATACTATAAATTGCACTGGAATATTTCCCGGCACTGTCAGTATTAGCTCTGATTGGGGACCAAGAGTTATTAATGGAGTAGATGTAACTTGGATCTTTGATCCAGTAGATTTTTATCCACGTCTTAATGCTTTTGACCTAACTACTGGTGAGGGAGTTTTCCCAACCCCTTATGAGCAACATTGCATTCAGGGGGATTGTAATGTCGCTGAACGCCTGAGTTTTTCTCAAGAAGTATATGAATTCAATATATCTGGCAACTCCAATCTAGGAGATATGATAGGACAGGTTTCAGCTATTCCTGATTCGGGAGCCATTTATAGAATTATTAATCAGGAAACAATATTTGCTATTGATACAACGAATGGAATGATTACACTCAACCAAGGTGATGTTAGCGGGACTCATAGATTTGATGTGTTGGTAACTAATTCTGCTAATTCTATCTATGATGTGGCATCGGTAATAGTTAGATTCTTGGATAATAAATTCATACCTGATGCAGATGATGATGGTATTGTTGATCTTTATGATACTGCGATGGGAGTCAGCGGGACAGATGGAGAAGGGACTCAAGGTGATCCATATGTTATAAAAAATATTTACCAACTCCAAGCAATATCTGGTTTTGATCATGAAGGAACTCCATTAAATAAATCTCAACATACCAGTAATTCATGGCTTTATGGAGATAATGCAGCCAACCAGCTCACGAAGTATTATGTTTTAGCTGAAGATATAGATGCTTCGGCAACCAGAGGATGGAGGACTGCACTCAAAGGTGAAAGCTATGTTCGTGGTTGGCGTCCCCTAGGTGATTGTTCGGCTTTTGCGGCTGAATGCCCTCAGCCCCTCAATGATATTAGTGATGATATTGGTGGCTTTAGAGGAACCTTTGATGGAGCAGGATACACTATAAGTTCATTGTATATGGATGTCAAACAAACTGATGGAATAGGTTTATTCTCTGCTCTTGACGGGGGAAGTGTTGCTAACTTTAAACTTGACGGAGTTATAACTGCCAATATTACAACTAATAATTCTTTTAATTCTGTCCAAAATGTTGGTGCCATTGCTGGACTTATAAACAATGCAAAAATATATGAGGTTACTTCTGATGTTATGATTTCTGGCTCAAGTAATTCAAGTCATCTAGGTGGTTTGGTAGGCAGGTCTTTGAACTCCGAGATTAGTAGTTCTTCTAGCAGGGGCTCTATATCAGGTAGCGCCAAAGTTGGTGGTTTGGTAGGTAGATCTTTGAACTCAGAGATTAGTAGATCCTCTAGCAATGGGTCTGTATCAGGTGTTGCCGCAGTTGGTGGCTTGGTAGGCAGGGCGAGTGATTCAAATATCACTCTATCCTATAGTTCAGTTGCTATTACCGGTGTAGGTGGAGTATGGCGTAATTTTGGTGGCTTGATCGGTGCTATGGAATCTTCAAGTTTACAAGCATCTTTTGCGGCTGGTGAAATATCTTTGGCTACTGCTAATAATCTAGAGAACCTAGAGAATATTGGAGGACTAATTGGTAGTGTCCGCGGATCTAGTGTGATTGATATAAGTTATAGCGGAACTTCTTTTATAGCACCTAATAATGCATCAGTCGTCCTAAGAAATGTTGGCTTGATCTATGGGTCTTTGTCTAATACTAGCAGATCGGACTCCAGTTATAGCTACTCAGAAACTCCACTGATAACTGATTTTTCTGGAGATATGGGGGATATGGGAGGCAATTTCAACAATAATTACTACCTAGGCACAGAAGGCACCATAACAGATGGTTTACTCAACATTACCAAACAGCAAATGCAGTCCTGTGGTTTAGGAGGGAATGCTTTAGTGGGGGCAACTGACACTATAGATTGCGTTGGAATATTTCCCGGCTCAGTCAGTTTTAATTCTAAGTGGGGGCCAAGAGTTATCAATGGAGCAGATATTTCTTGGGTCTTTGATCCGGTAGGTTTTTATCCACGCCTTAATGTTTTGGATACAACTACTAATAAGAGAGTTTTCCCCACCCCTTATGAGCAGCATTGCATACAGGAGAATTGTGATGCAAATGAACGCCTGAGTTTTTCTCAAGAAGTATATGAGTTCGACCTATCTGATGCCCTTAATTTTGGAGCTACTATAGGGCAAGTGGAATTAGCTAGTTCTACTTCAGTCCCTGCTTCAGAGATTATTTATAGAACTATTAATATAGAAGAAGTGATTGCTGTTATTGACGGGTCTGGTAATATCACACTAGAGAATAGTGCCCCTACTGGGACTTATAGATTTGATGTGCTGGTAACTAATTCTGCTAATTCTATCTATGATGTGGCATCGGTTATATTGAGATTCTATATTAATGCATCTAGGAATGATGCAGATAATGATGGTATTGTTGATCTTTATGATAGCGCTATTCAAACGCCAGGGCTGGATGGAGCAGGGACTCAAGACGATCCCTATAAAATAAAAAATATTTATCAACTCCAAGCAATTGCTGGGGTGGATCATTTGGGAACACCATTGAGCTCTTCAGCATTCACTGATAATAAATTTATCTATGGTAATAGCAAAAAAGAACAACTAACCGCCCATTACCAACTTGCTAATGATATAGATGCTATGAGCACACATAGCTCGCCAGCCAGCTTTATTCCCATCGGTGATTGCGGAACAGATAATACTTGTAGGGCGGGAACTCTATCTGAAAATCCTTTTACTGGTAGTTTTCACGGCAAGGGGTTTGTCATTTCCAATTTACTTATAGACAATGATAAAGCTGGATTAGGTCGTGCAAGATTGCAACCAGTTGGACTGTTTGGTCAGATTGATGTTGGAGCTACTATCACCGGGGTTGGCTTAGCTAAAGCAACCATAAATGGCTGGTATATCACTGGTGGCTTAGTTGGTTTAATGAATGGAGGCACCATAAGTGAGTCCCATGTAATTAACAGCGAAATTAATCTTGTAGAATTTAATAATACTGCATTAGTTGCCCCTGGCTTTTATGGAGGTGGCATAGTAGGACTGGTTCATAATGGTCTGCTACGTTATTCCTACTCCTCTAATACTAAATTAAATAAGAAGGCAAGGAGTAGCACGACAATAATTAGGACAAATAATGTAGCAGTTGGTGGTTTAGTGGGGGGGCTAATAGGAGGATACCTAGATGGTGTTTATAGTATCTCAAACCGGATAGATATTGAACTTGATAATAGGGGTGCTTCTGCGGGTGGGTTAGTTGGAACGATTCATGGTGGTAGTATTAGTGGATCTTATGCTGTACCTAATATAAATCAGTTTAGATATAGAGGGTTAGAATTTAGCACAAATGATGATAGAGGTGGTTTAGTAGGGCTTACTATTGGTGAAGATAATTCCATTATTGATAGTTACTGGTTTGCTGATACAAGTTCAGAACTTGAGCAGAGTGGGATAAAAACTATTCCTGCTGGTGCCAAGCAACAATTTCTCAGGAGGAACTTGGATGATTGCCCTAACATTGATTGTAGAATTACTTCCGTTATTGGGGATTTTGCAGCAGATGATATAATTTTTCCGCGTCTATCTTGGGGAGGTGGCTCATCTAGCGATGGTTTACGAGAAATTGCTTGGGCTTTTGACCCCGTAACTTCTCTCACTCCTGCCTATCCCCATCTATCGGTGGCCAATGCAGATGGCGGTAGCTATCTACCTAATGTCATAGAACAATTGTGTGCTTCGGACCCTAATTTTATTGAGTTATGTAATACTGATAATGTAGTATTACCTAAATTCCCACAGAGTCATTACTCTTTCATAGTTAATCTAGACGAGGATACTTCTGCACCTGTTGGCAATGTAGTTACCAATCCTCAAGCGTCTGGTGGTTCTAACAGGGGCTATGCAATTCTTGCTGATGCCAATAATTCGGCTATTTCTACTACTAGCATGATTGGTATTGATATTAGTTTAAGTATTAGCAATCAATTTGATATAAGCGCTGAAGGAAATATAACATTCAATCAGAATAATATTCCATCTGAGGGAATTTATGTTTTCCAAGTGATAAGTTATATAGATGTTAGCACTTCTTCCAGAAGCAAAGTTATATATGACTCCGCCACTCTTGAGATACTAGTGGAAAGGTCAGCACAAATTATAGCTAATTATACTTCAGCAACTGGTTCTGGGACAGTCGTAGATCCTTATAATATATCCAATATCTACCAACTCCAAGCAATTGCTGGGGTGGATCATTTATCCAACCCACTAGATGAGTCCCCTTATACGAATGGAGAGTGGCTCTATGGAACTTCTGCTGCCGATCAACTAACCAAGCACTATAAATTAACAGAGGATATAGACGCCACAGAAACCCTCACCTGGAACTTTGATGGGTTTGCTAATGCTGGCTTTACCCCAATTGGTAGTTGCCCAACAGATTCTTTGGGAAACCCCACACTATTTGCTTGCGTGGATGGTGTTAGAGACGGACCTTTCCGTGGTTCATTTGATGGTAATGGCAAGGTAATATTCGCATTATACTTAAATGGCTATGATCGTGACGCCAATGGCTTGTTTGGAGGTATTCAAGCTGCTAAAGTTAGCAATCTAAGACTATACAATGCTTATGTGAGAACTGGCTATGATACCCACAATGCTATTCTGGCTGGCTATGCGTTAAACAGCACTATTCACGATTCATCTGTTGAAGGCACATTGGATACTTGGTGGTATGCTGGCGGCTTGGTCGGCTATGCACGCAATAGTAAAATATTTAATTCTTTCGCTTTGGCAAATGATGGTTTTTTCGGTGTGGGAATGTTTGGTGGTTTAGTTGGCTATTTGGATAATAGT
>JAAOII010000117.1 GCA_015163845.1 Candidatus Portiera sp. | reverse complement strand
TTATTAAGCGAACCGGTGGAGTAGTAGGTTATGACGAAGAAAAAATCGTCTTGGCAATATCTCGGGCATATCTTGCTGTGGAAGGCGGGCAAGTAAACACTTCACCAAGAGTGCGTGAACAATCAGAACAAATAGCTGCTTCAATTACAGAAATTCTTAATCGGCGTAGAGGACCAAGTTTAGGTTCAAGCACTATTCATATTGAAGATATCCAAGATTTAGTTGAGTTATCATTGATGAGAAGCGGTGCCCACAAAGTAGCCCGCAGCTATGTTTTGTATCGTGAAGAAAGAACGAAGGATAGATTAGCAAAAGAAAACAAGAATAAAAAGAAAGCCACAGAAAGCGATGACTCTATCATAGTTAGTTATGGCAAGCACAGAAGTGCAGCAGGACAGGAACAAAGAAAACTACCCAAATCATTCATCAAAGATCGCATAGTCAAAGCATGTGCTGATGTTAATGAAGTATCGTCAGATGCTTTATATGAGGATTGTTTGAAGGCAATATACCCAGGCATTTTCATAGATGATGTTACTGAGGCAATGATAATGTCTTCACGGACTTTTATTGAACGTGAACCACAATATGCTTATGTAACGGCAAGATTGCTCTTGGATAAGCTCACCAATAAGGCGTTACAGCTTCTATCTATAACCACAGACCAATCTAATGCTTCTGAGAGTTATCAAGCAGCTTTTATTGCCTCCATTAAGTTCGGCTGCAAAGAAGGGTTATTGGATAGTAAATTATTGGAGTTTAAATTAGAAGAATTGGCTAAGGCAATTATGCCTGAGCGAGATAATCAATTTACTTATCTTGGTCTACAAACCTTGTATGATCGTTATTTTCTGCATAAAGATGATGTTAGATTTGAATTACCACAGGTATTCTTTATGCGAGTAGCCATGGGTTTATCTATTAATGAACCAGAGAGAGAAAGTAAGACCTTGGAGTTCTATAATCAATTGTCCGAGTTTAATTATATGTCTTCTACTCCGACTTTATTTAATTCAGGAACCATTCATTCGCAAATGTCTTCTTGCTACTTGACTACTATTGCTGATGACTTATCAGGCATATATAAATCAATGGGCGATAATGCCATGCTGTCGAAGTGGGCAGGTGGGCTTGGTAATGACTGGACTCCTGTCCGAGCAATGGGTGCCTATATCAAGGGCACTAATGGTAGATCCCAAGGAGTTGTTCCATTTTTGAAAGTTGCTAATGATACAGCTATAGCAGTTAATCAGGGCGGAAAAAGAAAGGGTGCTTTGTGTTCTTATCTCGAGTCCTGGCACTTGGATATAGAAGAGTTTCTTGAGTTGCGCAAAAATACAGGCGACGATCGCAGACGCACTCATGATATGAATACAGCCAATTGGGTTCCTGATTTGTTTATGAAAAGGGTTATGGAAGATGGTCAGTGGACTTTATTCTCTCCATCAGACGTATTAGATTTACATGACTCTTATGGTAAAGAATTTGAAGAAAAATATTGTGCTTATGAGAAGATGGTGGAAGAAGGGCAACTCACCACATTTAAACAAATATCTGCCAAGGTATTATGGCGCAAGATGCTATCAATGCTTTTTGAAACAGGACATCCTTGGATTACCTTTAAAGATGTATGTAACCTGCGTTCACCACAGCAGCACTGCGGAGTTATTCACTCGTCCAATTTATGCACTGAAATTACCCTGAACACTAGTGCAGACGAGATAGCTGTTTGTAATCTTGGTTCAATTAATCTAACTCGCTATTTCGATGCTAAAGGTGAATTAGATAAGGACAAACTAAGAGACAAGGTTAGAACTGCAATAAGAATGTTGGATAATGTTATAGACATCAACTATTACCCAGTGCGCGAAGCACGTGATTCAAATTTCAAGCATCGTCCTATAGGTTTAGGGATCATGGGTTTTCAAGATGTCCTCTATATGAAGAGAATACCTTTAGCATCTGATGAAGCAGTTGAGTTTTCGGATCAATTAATGGAGCATATTAGCTATTATGCTATTGAGGCCTCTAGTGATTTAGCAGCAGAAAGAGGTGCCTACCCAAGTTATGAGGGCTCTTTATGGTCACAAGGTATATTGCCTATAGATTCTTTGAAAATTCTCGAAGAGGCACGCGGCAAAGAGTATATTGATTTAAATATGGAATCTACGCTTGATTGGGACAGTTTGCGCAATAAGATCGCCAAACAAAAAATGCGTAACTCTAATGTATTAGCAATCGCTCCTACGGCAACTATAGCTAATATCACTGGCGTAGTGGCATCCATAGAACCCACCTTCCAGAATTTATATGTTAAGTCCAATTTATCAGGGGAATTCACTTGCGTGAACGAATACTTAGCTAAAGACCTGAAGAAGATCAAGGCCTGGGACAATGTGATGATTAATGACTTGAAGTATTATGAAGGTGGTTTATCTGAAATAGGAAGAATTCCTCAGGATCTTAAAGATCTTTATGCAACTGCATTTGAAATCGATCCTAAGTGGCTTATCAAATTGGCAGCAAGGCGCCAAAAATGGATAGACCAAGCACAATCACTTAATTTATACATTGATAAACCAAGTGGTATGAAGTTAGACGAGATGTATAAGTTTGCTTGGGTTTCAGGTGTCAAAACAACCTATTATTTGCGTTCTCGTTCAGCAACTAAGGCAGAAAAATCAACGATTGATAGAGGTAGATTAAATAACGTTGATATTGGAAAACTGAAGGAATCAGCTGTATCATTGCAAGATGTTAGGACTAATGCAGTCAATGACCAAGACACTACTACCAATATAAAAGTAGATGGGGACTTCACAATAAATGAAAATGCTTCTTGCTCTTTAGATGATCCAGAGTGCGAGAGTTGTCAGTAATTAGATTTCATCTAGAAAGTAGTTACTATGGACAATATACAAAGACGAGATATTTTTATGGGAATGGATGATTCAGTAGATAGCTCTTCAAAGGGTATGCTCCAGACCAAGGAAAAGGAGAATACTACTAGTAAAAACTCTAGCGGACTAGAAAAAATAGAGCAAGGTGCAGGAAGAGTAAGAGTGGATGATAAATCTATGATTAATTCGCGTGCCGATGTTAATCAGTTAGTTCCAATTAAATATGAATGGGCTTGGCAAAGGTATGTTGACGGTTGTGCCAATCATTGGATGCCTACTGAGATCTCAATGAGTAAAGATATCTATACTTGGAAGCACCCAACAGAATTGACAGAAGATGAAAGGTTAATGCTCAAACGTAATTTGGGGTTCTTCGCTTCAAGTGAATCCTTAGTGGCAAATAATATAATATTCGCGATTTATAAACATCTATCCAATCCCGAATGTCGCCAATATCTACTTCGCCAAGCATTTGAAGAGGCAATTCATACCCATTGTTTCCAGTATATAGTTCAGAGTTTAGGTTTAGATGAAGGTGAGATATTCAATCTGTATCGTGAAATTCCCAGTGTGCATGACAAGGCCTCTTGGGCATTGAAGCACACCCAGCAATTAGATGACCCTGAATTCCATACTGGCTCTATGGAGAATAATAGATTATTTGTTAAGAACATGATAGCTTTGTATGTATGTATGGAGTCCTTATGGTTTTATACTGGATTTGCCCAAGTTCTCTCCATGGGAAGACGCAATAAAATGACGGGTATTGCCGAGCAATATCAATATATAATGCGCGACGAGTCGTTACATTTTAATTTCGGCATAGATGCGGTAAATCAAATAAGAATAGAAAATCCCACATTGTGGACTGATAGCTTTGAGAAAGAAATTATACAGATGATTCATGAAGCACTGGAATTAGAGGTTGCCTATGCTTATGATACTATGCCACGCGGGTTGCTAGGTATAACTGCTCCTATGGTTGATGAATATATGAAGTATATAGCTAACAGAAGATTAAATCAACTAGGAATAGCAGAAGAATTTCCGAATATAACAAACCCATTCCCATGGATGTCTGAAGTGGTAGACCTTGGCAAAGAAAAGAATTTTTTCGAGACCAGAGTTACTGACTATCAGACGGGTGGGGCTCTTGATTGGGGAGAGTAATAAGAACTCTCCATGGGGGTAGCTCTCCATGTATAAATCTCCATGTATAGAGATAAAAGTATACAAAGAATATCCTCTGATATTGATTGGGATCTAGTTGTCATAGGGGGAGGAGCTATGGGATTGGGTTGTGCTATGGAGAGTGCACAACGAGGATATAAAACACTTTTACTTGAGGCGAATGACTTTGCCTCTGGCACTTCTAGTCGTAGCAGCAAAATGATCCATGGAGGTCTCCGCTATTTGAGACAACTTGATATAGCCATGGTTCGTCAATCCCTTAAAGAACGTGGTCATTTGTTACGCCACGCGTCCAACTGGGTTAAAGAACAGCGCATCATAATTCCTCTATACAAGCGACAAGAACTAGTCACTTATTCTATTGGGTTGTTCTTCTATGATCTATTAGCTGGTAGAGATAATTGCCAGTCCAGTAAACTACTAAATTTGCAGGAAATAAAGGATAGTTTGCCAGGACTGGCAACAGAAGGAATAAAAGGTGGAGTGGAATATAGCGATGGGTTGTTTGATGATGCTCGTTTAGCTATTGGCTTAGCTCATGCATCTTCTGCCATGGGTGCCACAGTTGCTAACTATATGCCAGTAGATTCATTGATGAAGACAAAGAGTAAATCTGGTCAAGATAAATTGATTGGTGTAATAGCTACCGACAAGGAAACCGCAACTAGCTATGAGATAAAAGCGAAAAAGATTATAAATGCTGCCGGAACTTTCACAGATACAATAATTAACTTGGATCAACCGCAAGAGTCCCATAAACAAGTTATTAGTCAGGGTAGCCACATAGTATTACCTGCTGAAGTATTCCCAGCAACCAAAGGAATGCTTATTCCCCAAACTGAGGATGGTCGCCTAATGTTCTGTTTGCCTTGGCATGGACGCATTCTGATGGGCACTACGGATATTCAAATGCAGAAGGCCTCTTGGCAACCAAAACCCCAACAAGATGAAATTGACTTTATTCTAGAGAATAGTCAGTCGTATTTTCAGCACAAGCTACAGAAAGGGGATATATTGAGTTCCTTTGCTGGTCAAAGAGCGTTGATATCAGGCAGTGTATCAAGTAAGGAGCTTAGCCGCACTCACAAGATTATTCGCAGCTCCTCGGGGCTAATAAGTGTATTAGGAGGCAAATGGACTACCTACAGGTGTGCCGCAGTAGATGCGGTTAATCAAGCGTGGGGCAAAGATACTAATAAGTCGCATCAATCTATATTGAATGATTTTTCACAGGGTGCCTTAGAAGATGATAGTTCACAATTCATTCATCCAAACCTTCCCTATAGAATAAAGCAAATAGAAAGAGCCGTCAAACATGAAATGGTAGTTAACCTAGAAGATCTATTAGCTAGGCGAACTCGTGCACTGTTTCTGGATGCTAAGGCCGCTGTTGCTTGTGCCGATGATGTTGCTAGAATTATGGCACAAATAATGGGCAAGGACTCACAATGGATTAGTTCCGAGTTGAGTTCCTTTCAAGAATCAGTTAAGCAGTATTTGCCCCAATAACATCCTATATAGTAATCTTAGGCCCGGCATTACTATAATTGCTGCCTAATAACTAATAAATGCCTTGTGGATCTGGGGCATTCTCTCCTGGATCAAACTGAGCTGCCTTAATATGGCCACCATTAATAATTCTTGTGTCAAAGTTATTAATAATTCTGCTGGTATTTGATCCAGGCGGTAAAACAAATGAAATTTTTTTACCTAACTTAAGCACTAGTTTCGCTAGAGGGGCAAAGTCACCATCACCACTAAATATGAATGCATGGTCGTAAAGATCATTATGGGCATCGTCTAGGGCCAGTAATGCTA
>JAAOII010000116.1 GCA_015163845.1 Candidatus Portiera sp. | reverse complement strand
TGGGTGCATTCATCTTATGTTTCATCCTCAACACTATCTATACTGCTGGCGGTTGGCTCAGCCACCCAGTAGTGATATCTTGGGAAATACCTGTCAACCAACTCCAAGACGCCAACTTCTTTACCTCTTTACTTGGTGAAGTTGTCGCCATGGCATCATTGAGTGCTATTGTCGTGGTCATGGTGGTGGCAATAGAAGTGCTCAAGGTTATCAAAGTTGTGCACTATTGTGAAGTGTTACTGCAGCCCATCTTGAGGTTTATGGGCATATCCAACAGATTATCTCATATCATGGCTGTGAGTGCTTTACTCGGCTTGACTTATGGCAGTGGAGCCCTAATAGCAGAGTCCAAACAACAGAACTTCAACAAAAAGGACTTGGCAATTGCCTTGGTATTTATCAGTATGTGCCATGCTCTGTTGGAGGACTCATTAATAACGATATTATCAGGAGCCCACATATCAGCGGTGTTCTTTGCCCGCTTGATATTTTGCATTTTACTGGCAAGCGTCTTGATGCGCTGGAGTCATCTAGTCAAGCTCAAGTTCCACAAATAATCTCTGTTTAGAGCTTATATAAGCCCAGTAGTATCTATGCCAAACTTCTATTATGCTATAATTAATATATTACTTAAAACCAAAATAGATTTATGTTTGAAAAGATTCAAGTCCCTGAACAGGGCGAGAAAATTACCTTTGACGGGAATAAAATAGTTGTTCCTAACAACCCTATCATTGCCTATATAGAAGGCGATGGCATAGGTGTGGATATCACACCTGCTATGCTTAATGTGGTTAATTCTGCGGTTGAAAAGGCATATGGTGGTAGCAAGAAGATTTCATGGATGGAAGTATATGCTGGCGAAAAGGCAGTCAATGTATATGGCAATGACACTTGGTTACCCCAAGAAACTTTAGATGCTGTAAAAGAGTTCTTGGTAGGTATAAAAGGACCTCTCACCACCCCAGTTGGTGGTGGCATAAGATCACTCAATGTGGCATTGCGTCAAGAGTTAGATTTGTATTGTTGCCAAAGACCAGTTGTGTGGTTTAAAGGCGTTCCCAGTCCAGTAAAAGAACCAGGGAATGTAGACATGATCATATTCCGTGAGAACTCCGAAGACATCTATGCTGGAGTAGAGTGGGAAGCGAATACTCCTGAAGTGGAGAAAGTCCTTAAATTCCTCAAAGAAGAAATGGGCGTGACCAAGATTAAACAGACCAAGGACATAGGTATAGGCATCAAGCCAATATCATCTTTCGGCACCAAGCGTTTGGTGCGTATGGCAATTGATTATGCCATACAGAATGACAAGCCCTCAGTCACTTTGGTGCATAAAGGCAACATAATGAAGTTCACTGAAGGTGCTTTCAAAGAGTGGGGCTATGAAGTGGCTCGTGAAGAATATGGGGCTCAGCCATTAGATGGCGGTCCATGGCATACAATGAAGAATCCGAATACTGGCAAAGATATTCTTATCAATGACGGCATTGCTGATGCATTTTTACAGCAAATCCAATTGCGCCCTAAAGAAATTAGTGTCATAGCCACGATGAATCTCAATGGCGATTACATATCCGATGCCTTGGCAGCCCAAGTTGGCGGCATTGGCATAGCACCAGGTGCTAACATAGGCGACTCCTATGCCATATTTGAGGCAACTCATGGCACAGCACCCAAGTATGCTGGCAAGGACATGGTCAACCCAAGTTCATTGATTCTTTCAGCTGAAATGATGCTGAGACATTTGGACTGGAGCGAAGCCGCTGATTTGATAATTCAAGCAATGGACAAGACCATTGCCACCAAGAAGGTTACTTATGATTTTCACCGTTTAATGGAAGGAGCGACCAAGCTAAGCTGTTCAGCGTTTGGCAAGGAATTAGTCGCCAATATGTAACGGGAGGATTATTCAATAACAATTATTTCGGGGTATGGCGCAGCCTGGTAGCGCGCCTGCTTTGGGAGCAGGAAGTCGGGAGTTCGAATCTCTCTACCCCGATACTCAATTACCAACACACAGACAGACCAATATCATTTGGCTGTCTTGTTGTGTTGTATTCATCAGCCCATCTGTATAGGCATAGCACAAAACCCTAAAGACATCTCATGAACGACAAGTCGGCTATTTCCATATACCGCCCAAAGCCAGTTCTCCTACCCAAGTCAATCAAACAACACCCCCAAGTCCAAGCAATCTTACTTGAGTATCTGGAGGAGGTTGTCTATGGCAATAACAGCAATGCCCCCATCCGCTTGGCATGGGACCTCAATGATGACCCGCAAGTGCGAGCAGGGCTGGGGGGGAATGGAAGGAATGTCGGTGATGGAAACAATGGGAGTAGTGATGACAATGATGCTAGTAGTGATGCTATGAACAATAATTCCAAACCCTACAATCAGTTCAATCACCCACCCAGCTCTCTCTACAAGAGCATGTCGCAAGACGACAAACTAGGCCTAC
>JAAOII010000115.1 GCA_015163845.1 Candidatus Portiera sp. | reverse complement strand
TTGCGGTCATATCTAAGAGTTGATACACACCATATTAATATCCTTACAATTACTTTGGTAATAACCTGTTTAAGTTTGTTGTCTTTTGCCATGCTCGGAATATTTTTCGGAATATTTTTATAGCTGTGAGTTGATGAGTATGAGAGTTAAAATGGAAGCAACATATCCCAACATTATGACTGGCGCCCACTTGAGATGAGTCATGAAAGTATAGGAACCCCTGGCTTGACCCAACAAAGCAACTCCGGCAGCGGAACCAGTTGCTAATAAACTACCCCCCACTCCAGCAGTGAGAGTTACTAAAAGCCACTGACCTTGATTCATATCTGGATTCATGTTTAGGACAGCAAACATTACTGGGATATTATCCAGGATGGCAGAGAATATTCCGACTAGGGAATTAGCGATGGTGGGATGAAATAGCCCATAGGTATTCATAGATAATAATTCTAGATAGCCCAAAAATCCTAAACCGCCTATGCACATCACAACTCCATAAAAGAATATTAAGGTATCCCACTCTGACTTCGCTACTCTATTAAAAACATCAAACGGGACTATGGCGCCCATTCTAAAAAATTCTTCAGATGATACTTTGGCTTTGGCTGCTTTTCTTGCTATGGAACGCGATAAACTCTTGCGCAGATAATAGCCAAAAAACTGCAGATAACTCAACCCCATCATCATGCCAACCGCTGGCGGTAAGTGAAATAGTGTATGAAAAGCCACAGACGTTAAAATCGTCAATAGGAACAAGAAAATTATGCGATTAGCTCCTCGTTTAACTTCTATTTTTTCATTTTGTTTGCGAGGAATCTTCTTGTCAACAAATAATGACATTATTACTGCTGGCACTAAAAAGTTGACCAGTGATGGCAAGAATAACGCAGAAAATTCAAGGAACGCCAATTTGCCGGCTTGCCATACCATTAAGGTGGTTATATCGCCAAAAGGACTGAAAGTGCCTCCAGCATTGGCGGCAACTACAATGTTAATACACGAAATACCTACGAATTTTTTATCTTTACCACCTATAGCTACTATGACTGCACACATCAATAAAGCAGTAGTTAGGTTATCCGCAAAAGGAGATATTATAAAAGACAGTAAACCGGTTATCCAAAATATCTGGCGTTGACTAAAGCCCTTATTTACAATCCATGCCTTGAGTGCCAAAAATACTTTTCTCTCCTCTAATGCATTTACATAAGTCATAGCAACCAATAAGAATAACAATAATTCGGCATATTCTAGAATAGTCCTCTCCAATTCTTTTTGCATTAATTCTTCCATTCCAGTACCCATGTAAAGAAAAGCTACTATACCCCATATTAATCCTGCACATAATAGGACTGGTTTGGACTTACGCATACTGGTATATTCTTCAGTCATTACTAAAATATAAGCAATGCCAAATAACATTAAGCATAAAATAGCTAAGGGGTGATTGACTAAATCCAAGGGGGTTAAATTTACGGGGGTTAAATTTACGGGGGGTAAATTTACGGATTGAATATCTAAATGTTT
Source organism: Candidatus Portiera sp. (assembly GCA_015163845.1). Lineage (GTDB taxonomy): Bacteria > Pseudomonadota > Gammaproteobacteria > CBDBNL01 > JAAOII01 > JAAOII01. The sequence continues at coordinate 8,936 of JAAOII010000115.1, read as the reverse complement.
CATTGTAGTTTTTAAGTTATAGTTTCATTTTCTGCCAAAGTAAGAACTTCACATTCTCCTTGCTGATTGATAAATAATGTGTGCTCCCACTGAGCAGATAATTGACCATCTTTTGTTACAACAGTCCATTTATCACCCAATAAACGCGTAGCATTGGAGCCAGCATTTATCATTGGTTCAATAGTAAAGCACATACCCTCTTCCAATATTTCACCCTGCCCTTTGGTGCCATAATGCAGGACTTGGGGAGGACAGTGCATCTCTTTGCCTATGCCGTGTCCACAATATTCGTATACCACAGAGAAGCCAGCCGACTCTGCATGTTCTTGGATGGCAGCACCCACATCTCCTAAGGTGTTGCCACTCTTAACTTTCTTTATTCCTTCATAAAGTGATTGCCTAGTCACTTCTACAAGCTTAAGGGCGAATGGATTAACCTTGCCCACGCAAAACATTCTACTACTATCTCCATAATAACCGTCCTTCTCAACAGCTATATCAATATTGACAATGTCACCAGATTGCAATGTCCTGTCTTCACGAGGAATGCCGTGGCAAATAACATTGTTTATGGATGTGCATATTGATTTTGGAAAACCTTTGTAATTAAGAGAGGCGGGCTTTGCTTGTTCTTGTTTGACTATATGTTCGTGACATAAGTCATTTATTTTTCCAGTTGATATGCCAGGGCGGACATGCGAGGTGATAAAGTCAAGGGTGTGCACGACTATGGCACAAGCCCGCCGAACAGATTTAACTTCTTCTTGATTCACTGATTATGGATTAGTTATTGTTTTCGCCTTCTAGATAATTAGTGCGTCCGATAAAGGCACGGGCTAAAGTCCCTCCATCAATATATTCCAATTCTCCTCCCATGGGAACTCCATGGGCGATACGAGTCATTTTTAAATTGACTGGCTGGAGTTTCTTTTGTATATAATGAGCAGTTATCTCGCCTTCAACTGTTGGGTTTGTAGCTAGAATTATTTCGTCAAATTCTATTTTATCCACTAGGTTCTTAAGTTTATCAAGTCCCAATTGATCTGGACCTATATCATCAATCGGAGAAATATGTCCATGTAGAACAAAATAATATCCGCTATAACTGCCGCTTTGCTCAACTGCCCATACATCAAGGGAAGATTCTACTATGCATAATTGTTTGACTCTTTTATCGTCTTGGCATATTCCGCATAGTTCTTCTTCAGAGAAGTTACGACATCTTTGGCATTCTTTGACTTGCTCAAGTGCCAATTTAAGCGAGTCAGATATCTTATGACCTAATTGACGTTGATTAGCTAATAAGTGTAGAGCTATGCGTTGAGCTGTGCGTGAACCTATACCAGGCAAACCACATAAGTTATCAATGAAGTCGCGTATTGCTGGGCTGAATGACATATTTAATATCCAGTTATACTAATTATTTAAATGGGAAGTCCATCATAGATGGCAAACCTATCAATGACTTCTGCTTTTCTGCCACTTTTTCTTTTACTTTCTTGGTGGCATCATTAAGTGCCGCCTGAATTAGAGATTCTTGAACTGCTTTATCTTCCTTAAGTAAAACATCACTCAGAGAAATCTTTACTATCATGCCATTACCATCCATTGTTACAGAAACCATGTCAATTCCTGAACTCGCTTCAACACGTATGTCAGCTAAATTCTTGTTAAACTCCTCCAGCTTTTCTTTCATGTCGCCGGCCTGTTTCATAATATCTTTCAAGTCCATAATTCTATTGATTTTTTGTTAGTTTGGTTTCTATATAAGTAGTAATGTTCTTTGATCAAGTTGATCTCCCTATAGATTTAACTGACTCTTCAATCACTTCGCCCCCAAGCTTATTGATAAGGTTATTGACTATAGGTTCTTGTTTAATTTGCTCCATTATTTCCTTGCGGCGAATATTTATAAGCATGGCAGGAGTTCTCTCTACTGGTCCTACTTCAACTTGAATTTGAATGGTCTGGTGAATTTTATCAAAAACAGCATTTTCAATTGTAGAAATTATTCCATTTGTAAACATACTCCGCACATTGGATATGCAATGCAAAATCCATATACCTCCATGAATTTCAGCTAGTCGTGTATCACCTATAATAGATTCGGCCATGCCAGTTAACTCTAGTTCATCAACCAACTCTGCCCAAACATTTGCCTGGGTATAATCATTCTTATTTGAATTTGTTGCTGAATTTATTTTAGTGTCTGCTGGCTTGTCAGCAGTAGCTGTTATTTTATTTGTGGGTGAGCTCTCTGGTATTGAAGTAGTAGAATCGTCCGACTCATTTGGATTTTCTGGTACAGAAGCAATAACATCTACTGGTGTATCGGCAGATGGGGTCTCTAAGCTTAAGAAAGAATTATCTATTGGTGTATCTGCTTCCTCAACTGGCTCTTCTGCAGCTACTGCAATTGCTGGAGTTTCTTCTGCAACCAATTCTTCTGTCATAACTGGAGTTTCTTCTGCAACCAATTCTTTTGTCATAACTGGAGTTGCTTCTGCAACCAATTCTTTTGTCATAACTGGAGTTTCTTCTGCAACCAATTCTTCTGTCATAACTGGAGTTTCTTCTGCAACCAATTCTTTTGTCATAACTGGAGTTTCTTCTGCAACCAATTCTTTTGTCATAACTGGAGTTGCTTCTGCAACCAATTCTTCCGCTGCTGGAGTTTCTAACTCTGCTGGCAGACGAGATGGAATGCTCACTCCTTTCTTATGATTAGTAATAGATGATACTAGTGGCTGCATAGTTAGCATCCTAACGAAAGCCATTTCACTAGCACTACGCATTGACGGAGCCCATGGGAGTTCTCTTTTAGTATTTAAGGCAATTTGGTAGAGTATTTGTAATTCTTCTTTGCTAAACTTATCAGCCAAAGCAATTAATTCTTTTGGTTGCTCATCTTGGAACTTTAGAGAAACCAAAGTTAAATCTTGTATAGCCAACATCATTCTATCCCACAGCTCAACGAAATTAGCTCCGGCCTTTTCCATATCCTTCATGACTGAAATAATTTTATTCAAGTCGCCGGCTTCAATATATTCCAGTAGTACAGTTGCCTCTACTATCCCCGTTACTCCCAACATCTCGGCAACTAGCTTACCTTGCAAATTGCTATCACAATAGGCAATTGCTTGGTCGGTTAAACTCAGTGCGTCACGCATACTACCTGCAGCATAATGGGATATGAGTTTTAGAGATTCTTCATCAAAATTAACTTCTTCTTGAGGTAAAATTTCACGCAGTTTACTAGATATGATGTCTTTATCTAATGCTTTAAGATTAAACTTAAGGCAACGTGATAATACTGTAACAGGAAGTTTTTGGGGTTCGGTAGTGGCGAAAATAAAAATTATATGTGGGGGGGGGGCTTCCAAACTTTTGAGTAGTGCATTGAAGCTATGATTTGATAACATATGCACTTCGTCTATCAAATATATTTTATATCTGCCTTTAGTAGGGGCAAACTGCATGTCATCCAATAACTCGCGAGTAGATTCTACCTTGGTGCGTGAAGCAGCATCAACTTCAATCAAATCAGAATAATTCCCTGCATCAATGGACTTGCATGTAGAACATTCATTGCAGGCATTAGCAAGGATACCCTTTTCGCAGCTTAAACTCTTGGCTAGAATCCTTGCAACCGTGGTCTTTCCGATTCCACGAGTACCGCAAAAAAGATAAGCATGATGAAGACGCTGGGAATTTAGTGCATTAGTTAAGGTCTTGGTTATGTGCTGCTGACCAACCAAGCCACTGAAACTAGTGGGACGCCATTTAATAGCAAGAACGCGTGATAACATTCTTTTTTCTTGTCATTAAAATGGCTTAATTATTGCCAAACAAACTATGGAAATCAATAAAACCGTGGGAATTTCTCCAAATAAACGGAAAAATTTCGGACTATGCTTATTGGTGCCAGCTGCTAAAGCTCTCATATATCTGCCACACATAATATGATATACCACCAATACAAATACCAATAACAACTTTATGTGAAACCAACCACTAGAGGCGACGCTATGATTAGCCCATAGCAAAGAAAATCCTAAAACTACGACTAACATTAGAGCATTATTCATTATGATTTTATATAGCCGTTTTTGCATAATTTCCAACTGCTGCTTGACTTCTGATGATTTGCTACCAGCATGATATGCCAATAGCCGCGGCAAATAAAATAATCCAGCAAACCAAGCAACCATAGCTATGATATGTAGTGACTTAAGTGTTAGATACAACATTACTGAGTGATAAATAATATATTAATTGATATCGCCAGTTCTATAGCCCGAGGGCAAATCATGGTTATCCTTAAACTCTTCTATGCGGAAACTTTCTGGATGATCTAATAGTTTTCTAATTAATTTATTATTGATCATGTGTCCTGATTTATAACCCCGAAACTCTCCTATAATGTTATATCCTATGAGATGAAGATCGCCTATGGCATCCAGCATCTTATGGTGTAGAAGCTCTTGTGGATGGCGCAAGCCCTCTTGATTTATTACCTTCTCATCATCTAGAACAACTGCATTTTTAAAGCTTCCGCCCAAAGCACGTCTTTCTTCTTGTAGTCGTTGCAAATCTCGGGTAAAACCAAAAGTGCGTGAACGGCTCAATTCTTTTATAAATGATGTATTTGAGAACTCTAAAGATGCTCTATGACGGTTCTTCTCAAATACTGGATGAGCAAATTTTATTTCCATGGTGATGCGGTAGCCATTATAAGGTAGAAATTCACCACTTCTATCATCTTCCTTGTATTGAAGAGGTTTTAGTATTCTTAAGTATTTTTTGAGTTTGTCTTGTTCTCTTACACCGCATGATTGTAATAAGAAAATATAATTGGATGAACTGCCATCCATAATAGGAACCTCATCACCACCAATATCAACAATAGCATTGTCAATACCCATTCCAGCAAATGCCGAAATTAAATGCTCTATAGTGCATACACTAACGTCATTATTACTGATTTCAGTTGACAGCAATGTTTTATGCACATTCAGAGCATGAGCACTGATATCAACATGAGGCGATATATCTACCCTTCTAAATATTATGCCACTACTCGGAGGAGCGGGTCTAATCTCAATATTAACCTTCTTGCCAGTGTGTAGACCTATTCCAGATGCCTTTATGCTCGATCTGATTGTTCTTTGTTTGATCATTCTATATATGGATTAAGTGTTTTTAATTTTAACTCTAACTTGGATTGCATTTATGTTTTCAAACAATGGATAATCTTGCAGTTTTTTAATATAATCATTGCTGGCATAACGTAGAATACTCGCACTGGTCGCATCATTACAAAACACACCCAATTTACCTTCCTCATAACTGGCAATGCTTACCTTATCCTGAAGTGCAACATCCAGCACTTGCTTAAATACTTTCTCAAGTTTTTGCGCGATAAGATAGTATCCTAAGTAATGTTCAACTGAGTTCTCCATGCCATGATCACCTAAGGATCCAGTAATTTTACCTATATTACCAAAGCCACTACGCTTGCCATTATATTTCATAATGTTATTATAGCACTTTGAATAAGCAACTGCCAGCAGCAGGGATATTCAGTAAAGAATTAATGGTAAAATAACCCTTAACTTATTAGATAACTTAGTTTATTTTTACACTTATGTTTGTAGCTATCTCTCCCGCTAAAAAATTGCTTGAAGCAGATTCTTCCGCTGTATCAGTTGAAGCATCAAAAGGCCTAAACTTTATAAATTTTAAAGGGGCTAGTATCCCTGTCACGACTCCTTTCTTCATAGAAGATGCTCAGTTATTGAATAAACTTCTACTTAAATTCAGTGAAAAGAATCTAACCAACTTAATGAAAATTAGTCCAAAATTAGCCGAGCTTAACTACCAACGTTATAAAGAAATGTTTGTAGCACAAGAATATGCTTCTGCACTTATGTTTCAAGGCGATACTTATCAAGGTCTACAGGTAAATACTTTCAGTAGTGAAGAATTGATCAGGTCTCAAGAACAGCTTAGGATAATATCAGGATTATATGGTCTTCTGCGTCCTTTGGATGCAATAAATCCCCATAGATTAGAAGTAGTCACTCCTTTAGTCACTGAACGGGGTAAAAATCTTTATAACTTTTGGGGATCTAAACCGCGTGACTGGCTGATCAAACAAATGAATAGCGCTGGAGTAAACCTTATAGTCAATGCAGCATCACCGGCCTATGCAAGAACGGTATTTGCTGATGAGGAAGGTTTTGAACAAGCAGGAATACAGATAATTACTCCAAAATTTCAAGATTATAGTAAAGGCAACTACAAGGTAATTGGTTTATTTGCCAAGAAAGCACGTGGATTGATGGCAAAATACATTATCCAACAAAAGGTTACGAGTGCAGAAGAGTTGGCCCATTTCAATCTTGAAGGTTATGAGTTTGACGCTGCAGAATCTACTCTAAACCATCCAGTATTTCGTCGGCGTAACTCTCGGGCTGCCTAACTCTAGTCCTTCTTTATAACATTATGTTGGTGATACGCAGTATGATCTTTTATCCTTTCTATATCCTGTTGACAATCTCTTGGGCTAGCACAATGCTCATAATTGCTCCTTTTATACCAGTGAAACATCGTACCTATATATGCTTTATATTTTTGAGGATTTATGAAAAGTGGTTATATTTATGTTGTGGCATAAAAGTTGTTTATACTTATGAGACAAATCTACCCGCTACACAGAATTATGTAATCATGGCAAATCATGAGAGTTCTTGGGAAGCATTCAGCTTAACTGCTATCCGTAGACCATCGGTTACAATACTCAAGCGCGAGCTTTTACGAATTCCTTTATTTGGTTGGGCATTAACTTTAATCAAACCTATTTCTTTGAACCGAGCTAATCTGGTTCAATCTATGAAACGTATCTACTCCCAAGGGCAAGAACGTCTTAATCAAGGATATAATCTGCTAATATTTCCACAAGGGACTAGAGGTTCTCTCCCAATGATATCACCCTTCAAGAATAGTGCGATAAACTTAGCTTTATCAAGTGGTTATCCTATATTACCAGTAGCTCATAACTCAGGTGAATTATTACCAACTGGCAAGTTTATTAAGCACCCTGGTAGATTAAATGTGCTCATTGGTAGCCCGCTTGATCCAAGTAATCATAGTAAGGGAGAGTTTGCTAAACTAGTTATGGATAAAATGCATGCAATGATCAAGCAAGTCCATCAGTCCCCAGTGGTATTTAAGTAATGCTAGTCCCTTTTTCTGTAATAGGTCTAAACCATATAACGTCTCCAGTGGACTTACGCGAACATATCGCATTCCATAAAGATAATATGGATGAGGGTTTGCGTCAATTTAACAACATTAAAGGTGTTGATGCTGGAATAATCCTGTCTACTTGTAACCGAGTTGAGCTGTATTATTATGGCAATAGTGATATTAATAATATCATAAGTTGGCTTACTGAGTTTCACCATGTCAACTATAGCAAACTACAGAACATCAAGAGTTGTTTTTATAACTATAGTGGCAAGGCCGGTCTGGAACATCTTCTACGCGTAGCATCAGGTATGGATTCAATGGCTATAGGAGAGACCCAGGTGCTTGGCCAAATAAAAGATGCTTATCATAAATCAAAAGAAATGGGCTTTTTAGGTAAAAATCTTGATGGAATAGTCCAGTTTACTTTTGCTGTTGCTAAGAAAGCCCGTAGTCAAACAGCTATAGGTAAGGAGTCGACAACTCTAGCAGCTACTGCGGTAAATACTTCCATCCACGTATTAAATGACGTGGCTGAAAAGGATGCTTTAATAATTGGTGCTGGTGATAATGCACGTCTAGTAATAGAACACTTAAGAAGCAAGGGCTTTAACAAACTCTACATAGCTAACCGCACTTATCAGAAGGCCGCAGAAATTGCTGATAAATACGATGGCGAGGCCGTCTCTTTAATTGACATAGAAAAATATTTGCCACGGGTTAATGCACTATTTACCTCTACCTCTAGCCCTACTATATTGGTCGGCAAAGGTATGATTGAAGAAGCAGTAAAGAAATGGGGGCGTAAGCCACTCTATATTTGTGATATGTCTCTTCCTCATGATGTTGAACATTCTGTGCGTGACTTAGATCAAGTATATCTTTATACTTTAGAAGATTTAGAATTGATTATAAAAGACAAGTCGGTGTTAAAAGATAACGAAAAGTTGAAAGCTGAGAAAATAATAGAAAAGGAAATTAAAAGTTTTATCCATAATAATGGCGACTCTGCCTATGCAATGAAAAATTATCGACTTATCATTGACGATATTAAAAAGCAAGAGCTGGCAAAGGTTCTCAAAGAGGATATGGATGAAGATACACGGGAGGCCTTAATAAATTTAGCAAATAACTTATCCTCTAAAATTAGCCATGGTCCTACATCTATGATTAAGGATGCTTATAATAAAGCAGACACTAACTCCATAGAGAATATTAATAAAAGTTTGCTAGGTAAGATAACATAATACAAACACTTAACAACTAGAATAGCTAGATTAATAATGCAAGATAGACAAAGACAATATATGGAGAAGATCAAGTCACGAAGTGACGAGCTTAATCAACTTTTATCATCACCTGATATTGTAAATAATGTTGATTTATTACGCAACTATAGTAAAGAAGCATCTAATATCCGCGAAATAGCAACTCTTTTTGATGGATACTTAAAAATAGAGGAAGAAATTGAGGAGACATCTGTACTTCTTAAAGATGCCGACCACGAAGTAAGAGATATGGCATCTGCTGAAATGAATAAATTAAAAGAACAGTTAGCTCAAAAGCTTGAAAATATTCAAGAGAGTATATTAGGTAAGGAGTCCGCTGATAATCGTAATGTGTACATATTGCTTGTCCTAGTGTTGGTCAGTCTGGTGTTGTTGTTGGTTGCGGCGGAGTTGGAT
>JAAOII010000114.1 GCA_015163845.1 Candidatus Portiera sp. | reverse complement strand
TTTTATCTTGCCAATGATATTCCTTTGTTTAGTACTTTCTTGGCTTATGACCGTAGCTCGCGACGATCTGAATACTCTGATCTAGAAGGCATCACCTATGGTGAGTTTCCTGGCGTCTTAAACCGCCATAAGGAGTTGACAAATGATAAGGTTTTTGTTAAACGTTTTTATTTGAGCGGTAGAGATGCCTTACTCTTGTCACAAACATTACCACGTATGAGTCATAACTTTGACACTAATAGCAAAAAATCACGAAAGCAGCAGGTAGGAAAATTTAACTATTATGTTTTAGGAGAAGCTGGCTTGCTCTACATGGAAAATAACCAAATATATAATATTCCTAGAGAAGTAACTTTTGCCAGTGGCTGGCCGCGCCGCCAACAACGGCTTAGTATTTTTCAATAAAAGTTTTACCCTGTCATTACCTATGCCTGCAGTAAGTAATCAAAGAAATATTTCCTCTATTATGCGGGGAAAATTTGCAGAAAAGCAAGCACGAAAATTTTTGCAATCCAGAGGGCTAAGCTTTATAACCAAGAACTTTAAATGTCAATATGGGGAGATTGATTTGATAATGGGCGATAAAAATGAATTGGTATTTGTGGAAGTGCGAATGCGTAGCAGCCGCTTATATGGCGATGCTGCTGAAACAGTAGATAAAACAAAGCTCACTAAATTAATTAACAGCAGCGAATATTATATTCAGCGGAATTACGCTGACAAGCAGGTGCCGAATAGCCGAATGGACTTGGTCGCTATCAATGGCACAAAATTTGAGTGGATCCATAATATACAACTTAACTAATATGGACTATCAAAAAACCTTGGAAGAAATTTTCTATGACAACATAGGAACAAAGGAGAGTGTCCTAGAGCACTTAGGTGCACATATTGTCCAAGCTGCACAAATGCTATCTGAGGCATTATTGGCAGAAAGAAAGATTTTACTTTGCGGAGAGGGGCTTGCTAGATTAGATGCTCAAAGATTTGCTTCTCAATTAGTCAATGGCTTTGACATGGAACGTTCCTCCTTTCCAGCTTTAGTTCTTGGAGAAGGGATTCCTTCTATCGCAGAAACACTTACAACAAATAATAATCCTACAGATATTTTCATCAAGCAACTTGAAACCCTCGCTGAAAGTGGGGATCTGCTAGTAGTTATCCGCTCCAACAGTTCTTCATCCAGATTGAGTCAGACGATAAAGTTTGCTCTAAACAAAGACCTCTCTGTGTTGGTGCTTGATGGCACAAGTGCAAGCACTCCTGAAGTAACTACCGATGACAAATGTTTACACCTCTCTGTTGCCAGTAATAAAGTAGCACGCATCCAGGAAACCCATGTATTAATAATAAACCTACTCTGCTACTTGGTGGAGAAAGAAATTTTTGGAATTTAACTTTGAGTAATAATTGTGAATTCAACTAATAAAAATTTATGGCATAAGCACTTGTTGTGCGGTATATCCTTGCTGATAATCTTAGCTGTCGGATCCTGTGCTACTATCAGCCCTAAACTGTCTTCTTTCAGAAGTCAAGATGCAGAAATTTCCCTATCAGTAACTTCCGAGGACCGACAAAAAGAACGTATTATACGCAATCAAATAAT
>JAAOII010000113.1 GCA_015163845.1 Candidatus Portiera sp. | reverse complement strand
TTGCCACCGCCCATACTATGGCAGTCCAGGCAGGTAAGCCGATTACCTCCATTAGTGGTTCCATAGCCAGTGCCATGTAGTCGGTTATGCCAAATCTTTCGAGGATTTTTACCAATATTACGACTGGTATCATCAATTTGATCAACTGGTAAGCCGCCTTAATACCAATTAGTAAAGATTTTTGCCAAAATTTTATAGAAAGTAATTCCAAAACGCTTAATTCAATTTATAATGTATATATTCAATCATTGCCCGGGTGGTGGAATTGGTAGACACACAAGACTTAAAATCTTGCGCTCTTTGGGCGTGCCGGTTCAAGTCCGGCCTCGGGCATTTTTGATTAATCTTGCGATATATCATGCACTATATGTAGCAGCTAATCATCTTAATGATTGTCTGCCTTCTTTGCAATATCTTTTCAAACATCTTCTCCAAGATCTTCTCCAAGATATTCTAACGCCCCATCCTGTTGGGTAGAATCTCCATTCGTGTTTGCATTTGTGTTTGCATTTGCATTTGTATTCGTATTTGTACTTGTACTTGTATTTCCCTGTTGCTTAGACGGTTTAGATTGCTTGGATGATTTGGATGATTTGGATGATTTAGATGGAGCATCCATTATTTTGACTGCCTCCGCATGAGTTGCGGCTGGACGACTGGAGTCATAGCCACACTCTATGCAGGCGTGATCACCTCCTATTTCACCAACGAAGTATAAGGTGTCTTCTCTCTGACAAGAGGGGCAACGGGCAGCAGAAATGAAACGGCGACTGGGTTCACCATTTAGTCCTTTATATGAATATTCTGACAAGATGCTTGCGTGTTATATTATATCCACTCTTTGGACCTATTGAGTGCTTCCTTCCAGCGAGCAAGTAGTTTGCCCTTTTCCTCCTCACCTAATTTTGGTTTGTAGCTGGCACCAGCTCGCCAAGTGGCATTAATTTCATCTAGGTCTTTCCATATACCGATGGACAATCCAGCAAAATAAGCAGCTCCCAAAGCAGTGGTCTCTTCAATATGGGCTTTCTTGACTTCAGTGCCAAGCAAGTCGGCCTGAATCTGCATGAATAAATCACTGGCAGTGACTCCTCCATCAGCACGTAACTCATTTGATTCTACACCAGCTAATTCAGCCATATCCCCTCGCATAGCCTCAGCTAATTCTACCGACTGAAATGCAATGGACTCCAATGCTGCTCTTGCGATGTGTCCTTTGGTGGTGCCCCTAGTAATACCAATTATGGTGCCGCGTGCTTTTGCATCCCAATGTGGTGAACCAAGCCCAACAAATGCTGGCACAAAATATACCCCGCCATTATCTTCGGCAGCTATAGCATTAATTTCAGCAGCCGACTTGATTATACCTAAACCGTCACGCAACCATTGAATCACTGAACCGCCAACAAAAATACTCCCCTCCAAAGCATATTGTGGTTTAGAGTCGGGTAGTTGCCAAGCGATGGTAGTCAGTAAATTATTCTTACTTGGAATTGGAGTGTCACCAGTATTCATAAGCATGAAGCAACCAGTGCCATAAGTATTCTTTATCATACCTGGTTCGGTACAACTCTGCCCCAACAAAGCTGCATGTTGGTCACCAGCTATGCCAGTAATGGGGATTGCTGCCCCAAAGGTCTGCTCATCTGTAACTGGTGCCCTATCCAGCGGTATAGAAGATGTCACAACTTCTGGCAATATCTGCTTGGGTATTTCAAAAATATCCAGCAACTCATCATCCCACTCGCAGCTATGAATATTGAATAGCATAGTGCGACAGGCATTAGTGATATCTGTGATAAAACTCTTACCGCCACTGAGGCGATAGATCAACCAACTATCCATGGTCCCAGCCGCAATATTTCCTTTGGCTGCACTATCACGAGCACCAGGCACATTGTCTAAAAGCCACTTGAGCTTTGGTGCCGAAAAATAAGGATCAGCGACCAAACCACTCTTGGAAGTAATAATATCTTTGGACTTTTGCAGATGCCCCATCAAGTCCGTGGTGCGTTTATCTTGCCATACTATGGCGTTATGTAGAGGTTCACCAGTAGTTTTGTCCCACAAGAGGATTGTCTCACGCTGGTTGGTTATGCCGATGCAAGCCATGTCCGCCAACTTCAATTTGGCTTGTTCTAAAGTATCTTGAAGGGTGAATAGCTGAGTTTCCCATATCTCATTGGCATCATGCTCTACCATTCCCGGTTGGGGGAAATACTGGGTAAACTCTTTTTTGGACGAACTTACTAAATTGCTATTCGCATCAAAGATCAAAGATCTACTTGCGGTAGTTCCTTGGTCTAGTGCTAAAACATAAGTTGTCATAAAATAATTGTAGCATAATAAAGCGGATGTAACTAATATTGTGCAATGTCATACGCAAGGTCATAGATAGGAGGATGGAGGGCTTTGTATGTGTAGCTAAAAATGCTAATTAATAGAATCAATATACTTACTAATTTATGGCAAATGTCTTATAAAATATATTTATGCAGCAAACACTCATAGAATTACAGAAACAATTAAAAGCACTTGGCACAGCTCAAAACTGTAAGGTCTATGCACGTCATGGAGCGGATCCTGATAAGGTATATGGGGTGAGTTTTGCCAACTTGGATAAGCTCGCCAAGAGCATTATCAAGAATAATAGAGTCGTCAATGGAATAGACACAGACCATAAACTAGCCAGAGAATTGTGGAACACTGGTAATTATGATTGCCGTAATCTAGCACTTAAAATTGGCGATGGCAAAGTAATGGATGAGAAAGAAATCACTGCTTGGATTAAGCAACTAAAGAGCTATACACACATCTCAATGTTGGGTAAACTTATTGCACAGCACCCGCAGGCAAATAAATTACCAAGTAAATTATGCAATGAGAAAGATGAGATAAAACGTGGCTTGGGCTTTTCAATTATTTCTTCAATTTTGGCACAAGATCCACAGAGAATTCCATCAAAGCAACTCAAGAGTCATCTGCAACAGATTGAGAAGGATATTCACTCAAGTGCTAACTGGGCAAGATATTCAATGAATTGGACACTAATTAGCATTGGTACTTATGGAGAATATCTCAAAGATGACGCTATTGCCGTGGCTCATAAAATTGGCAAGGTTGAGGTGGACCATGGCGAGACCAGTTGCAAGACACCAGATGCGGCTTCATATATAGAGAAGTCCTATAGGCACTTCCAAACCCAATTACAGAAACAATTAAAAGCAAAGGCAAATAGTTAATGACCGATATATCTAGATTACTGAATAGTCGCGGGCTACTCAAAAAACGTTTGCTTCGTCTAGTGAAACTATTGGCTTATGCTCTGCCTTTAGGGCTACTGATTAGTTTGATATTCTTTCCGCTTCTGGCACTCGGTGCCTTCTCTTTGAGTATCCCATTGAGTGACTGGGTTATATTGCTGACAGATCATATCCCGCCCTACCTCTCTAATACTTTATTGCTGGTCTTGGGTGGTGGATTTGCTTGCTTGGTGTGGGGCGTTTCTTGTGCTTGGCTGACTGCCAACTTTAATTTCTATGGGCGATCTTATCTGAGCTGGCTACTCATACTGCCGTTGGCCTGTCCTGTGTATATTTCAGGGTTTATCTATTCTGATATATTTTCTTCTACAGTCCCAGGATTTCACGGCATCCCTGTAGCATCTTTGCTATTTGGTGCAGCCTTCTACCCCTATGTTTATATCTTCTCTTTGGCAGCATTCAAACAACAATCAATGGACTATGTCTGGGCGGCACAAACCATGGGGCTTAGTAACTTACAAATATTCAAACGCATTTCTTTGCCGATCGCTTTACCATTCATTAGCTTCGGTCTGCTACTTGCTGTTATTGAAATTATCAATGATTTTGGTCTAGTCAATCATTATTCCATCAATACTGTTTCTCTCGGCATCTATAGGGTGTGGTTGGGGCTGGGTGACTTTAATGGAGCAGTTGGTTTAGCTATCGTAACTCTCATAGCACTTATGGTGATAATGATAACCGAGGCCTATCTACTCAGCAAGCGCAAAAGATATGAAAACCAAAGTCGCCATATTCCGGTGAGAATCAAACGTCTGCAGCCAGTATCAAGTATGTTGTGTATGCTATGGTGTCTATTACCCATAGCAATAGGATTTTTGGTTCCAGTAGGATTTTTGGCATTCCATGCTCTTAAAGGTGATGGAGATGATGGCGGAGGTGATCGCCTACAAGATTTAGGAGCAGCACTCGTCAATACTTTCACTTTGATAATCGCCGCCATCTTCATAATATTGGTTTGTGCCATACTTATTAACTACTCTGCTCGGCGTCTTTCTAAGTTCTGGCAAGTGGCTGGACAAAGCATAAATATCTGTTATGCTCTGCCTGGGACTTTATTGGGCTTTACTTGTATATTGTTTTTTAGTAAGGTGAATCAGTGGTTACCTGATAATTGGGCAATAGGTGGAATAATGCTTTTGCTCTTCGCCTATACAATCCGCTTCATCCCAGCTGCTAATAGGAGTATTCACAATGGATTAGTGCAGATTACTCCTTCAATGGAAATGGCTACAAAACTTTTTGCCCTTAAGCCCTTCACCTCTTTGACCAAGATTCACCTCCCTTTGCTTAAGGGTGCTTTGATTAGTAGTTGTCTAATAATCTTTGCTGAGTTGCTTAAAGAATTACCCTTAGTGCTTATTTTGCGGCCCTTCAACTTTGAGACCTTGGCTAGTTTTACTTATCAATATGCCAGTGATGAACGACTGGGACTTGCCTCTTTACCGGCCCTGCTTATTATCTTCACTGGAATACCAGTTCTCTATGTTCTGCATAGATCTTTAACTGCTGCCCGCGGCGAAAAACACTTCTAAGGTAATAAGTCCATCATATCAACGGCCAGTTCACGCTTATCTTGCCAAGTGCTGAGGTTGCCTTTTTCAAGGGTTCCCAATTTGTCACACATGTTAATCGCCTCTGTCTTATCATGGCTAACAAAAATAGCCGTGATATTTCGTTGTTGGAGATACTCTCTAACTGAAAATGATAGCTCTCGTTTTAATGACACATCTAATTTAGCAAATGGTTCATCAAACAACATTAAGGGTTTGGCAGTAGCCAAGGTTCTACCTATGGCTATGCGTTGCTGTTCTCCGCCAGATAATTCATAGGGATATTTGTCCAACAAATGGTTAGAATGAAGTAGCTGGCTAATTTCTTGTAATCTTTCCTTCTTTGTCGCAGTTGGTAATCCTTGTAAACCAAAGATCAAGTTTTGCTCGGCACTGAGGTGCGGGAATAAAGCCATCTCTTGGAATACCATCCCGACAGAACGTTTAGCTGGTTCTTGTAACCAATTAGCCGTGGAAAGAATATTCCCGTCAAAACAGATGGATCCTTGATCTATGCTAATGAACCCGGCAATTGCCTGCAACAGGGTTGATTTACCAACACCATTATTGCCCATTATTGCACCTATCTCTCCTTTGGCAAGTGAGAGATTAAGACCTTTAAGCACTAAGTCGCTTTTATGGGTACAAGTTAAGTTATCTATTGTTAGCATGATCTTCTATTCATATTATAGATTATTACTAATTATTAGCTAAGCATAAAGATAGCTAATTGTCCTATATAATAGTGGAATGATACTAAACGATAAAGTTCCTATCAAAATAAATAATCCGCTCATAGAGCAGGAGGATTTTGTTGTCAAGGTTGCCGACTCGGAAGAAGAAATACAACAGGCATTGCGGCTTAGGTTCAAGGTATTTAACTTGGAATTGAGCGAAGGACTGGATAGCTCGTTTAGCAAAGGGTTGGATATGGATGATTTTGACGACCAGTTTGTGCATCTAGTTGTCATCTATTGTAAAACCAATAAAGTCATCGCCACTTATAGAGTGCAGAATTACACTATGGCAAAAAATGGCAATGGTTTCTACAGTGCTGAAAGGTTTGATTTCAGCAAATTTTCCATGGATATTCAAAAGAAAAGCATAGAGACCAGCCGTGCTTGCGTGGCACGTCCTTATCGCAATTCCATAGTGATGGGGCTGTTGTGGAAGGGCTTAGCAGCTCTAATGCTTTTGAATAATGTCCGCTATTTCTTCGGTTGTAGTTCAGTGCAGAGCACCGATCAGCAAGATGCTAATGGCTTAGTGAGGTTGTTTAATGAAATGGGTGTGTATCATGATAAGATCCGTCTCAAGGCACTGGAGGACTTTCGGTGTGACTATGAAGAGAGCACTGCTGATATTAGTCAAGTGACCTTGCCGCCTTTGTTTAGCATCTATCTAAAATTCAAGTGCACTATATGCAGTGATCCCTGTTTTGATCGTGATTTCAAGACCATAACTTTTCTAATTTTATTGGATGTGAATAGATTACCATCAAGAGTAGTTGAATATTTTGCTGGTAAAAAATAATAACTCACCTAATCAGCTAATTTTCTGCTAAAATACTTTTTAAACCTTACAGATAATACAACAATTAGATTAATTAACAAGATAGATTAAAGGAAATGGATAATTTATTAAGAATACATGATGAGGCAAATACTAGGCACATTAAGAACTTTAATGCCGAGTCGCCCATGGCAGAAACAAATAGGTATCTAGTCAAAATTGCTGAGACCCCCGAAGAATTG
Organism: Candidatus Portiera sp.; assembly: GCA_015163845.1. Taxonomy (GTDB): domain Bacteria; phylum Pseudomonadota; class Gammaproteobacteria; order CBDBNL01; family JAAOII01; genus JAAOII01. The sequence continues at coordinate 26,144 of JAAOII010000113.1, read as the reverse complement.
GAGGAGGTATTCAAGCTCCGCTTTAGGGTCTTTAATTTAGAAATGTCAGTCGGTCTGGACTCTGCATATGACAAGCAAATGGACATTGATTCTTTTGATGCGGATGCTTTGCAACTCATAGTAGTTAGTAAAGAAAACAATAAGATTGTCGCTACTTATAGAATTCAAAATTATGAAATCGCCAAAAACGGCACGAATTTCTGTGGATCTGATAGGTATGATTTATCACAAATGCCCGAAGAAATTCTTAAGAGTTCTTTGGCTGTAAGTCGTGCCTGCATAGAACCAAATCATCGCAACTCCAAAGTGTTTCATGTTCTGTGGCAAGGTTTGGCAATATGCCTTGTTGAGAATAATCTCAGATATTTTTGGGGATGTAATTCCATACCTAGTAGCAACCCACAAGATGCCAATGGCTATGTTCAGTTGCTGGAAGCAATGAAGGTCTATCATGACAGCATAATGATTGAGGCCTTGCCGGATTCTAAATGTGAGTATCGTAAATTGCCCGTGGATATCACCAATACTGTCATCCCTCCTCTCTTCAGCCTTTATTTAAGATTTAAATGCCGTGTGTGTGGCGAACCCTGCATGTACAAAGAGTTCAAAACATTGGATTTCCTAATTCTCTATGACTCTGCCGCCATATCCGATAGACAGCATAAAATGTTTATGGGCGACCGCAAGAGAATTTATTGATCTTAACAAACTACTCTAACGAATGTATCTGACACGAAAGATATACTCGCGTTGGATCAAAATAACTCATTACGAGTTTTGGCCCACAGCCATATTCTATGCACCAGGCATAATCTATTATCTTTGGAGGTGCTGGAGAAATGGCTATCTAGGCCTGCTTTCAGTTGCTAATCCGGGTATGCTCAAGGTAGGGATATTCCAAGCGCCTAAGGTGGGGGTCCTAAACCAGTTAGCACAAAAATACCCAGAACATATTCCCAACTCATTGTCTTTGGTAGAAGCAGAAAGAAATAACTGGCCAAAATTAACTGATGCTTTTATGAAACTCCATGAACTCAAGTTCCCCATAATAGTCAAACCACAGATAGGTCAAAGAGGAGCGGATATTAAGTTAGCTGATAGTCGCGAACAACTATTAGAATGTTTAGCAGATATTCCTAAGCTTAGTAAACATCAAGATGCTCTGTATATGCTACAAGAGTTCACTCCCGGCATAGAGTATGGTGTTCATTATGCTAGGTTGCCCAATGAGGATAAGGGTTGGATTTTTTCTTTGGGTCGCAAGGATTCAATCTTTTTACAAGGAGATGGTGTCAATAATCTAAAGCACCTCATAATGAAACATCCTCGCGCCTGCATAATGTATAAAGTGCACTTGGCTAAACATAAAGATAAATTGGACTGGGTGCCAGCAAAAGAAGAAGAATTTAAACTGGTAGAGATAGGCACTCACTCGCGTGGAGCTATTTTTAACGACTCCCGCAACCTCATAACTCAGGACCTATCTAATAAGATTGATGCTCTGAGCAAGGGCTATCCTGGATTCTTCATAGGCCGCTATGATATCTTGGCATTTAGTGAAAAGGATTTGCAGGCGGGGAAAAATTTTAAAGTGGTAGAACTAAACTCTGTAATGGGTGAACCACCGCATATGTATCATCCAAGCAATACATTGTGGCAGGGTTATGTCGCCCTCTTCCAGTATATCAAACTGGTAACCGTCATAGCCAAAGAGAATATACTGTTGGGCAATCAACCTTTGCCTTGGCGAGAGTTTATTAATACAACTCGTAAATCTTATAATCAACTAACATAACACTTAACCTACTTAACTTAATGAACAAGCAGCAACAAATACCTAAAGATGTATTTCGTGCCTATGACATACGCGGCATCCTAGATGAACAACTAACACCAGAATTATTTACTCTACTCGGTAAGTCCTATGCTCAAGAAATGCATAAAAAGGGTCTATCAAGCATTATTATTGGACGTGACGGTAGGTTATCTTCCCCATCTTTAAGCAAGGGCTTGATTGATGGTTTGGTCGCATCCGCTATTGATGTCATAGACATAGGCATGGTGCCCACACCTTGCCTATATTTTGCAGTAAGCAAATTACAAGCAGATGCGGGAATAATGATAACCGGTAGTCATAATCCAAAAAATTATAATGGCTGCAAAATGTTGTTAGATACGGAGTCAGTTGCATTGGATGGCATAGAACAACTCTATCATAATATAGTTAATGAAAACTTCCCAACTGATACAATAGTCGGCAAAATGCGTCAAGAAGATTTCCTGCCTATCTATCTAGAGGCATTGACTGCTGGGATTAAACTTAGCCGCGAGTATCATATAGTAGTTGATAGCGGTAATGGTGTTACTGGGATGTGTGCCCCGCAACTCTATCGCAACCTTGGTTGTAAGGTGACTGAACTTTACTGCGAAGTAGATGGCAATTTCCCTAATCACCATCCAGATCCAGGTAACCCTAAGAATTTAGTGGAGATACAAGCCAAGGTGCGTGAACTTAATGCTGATGCTGGTTTAGCTTTTGATGGTGATGGTGATCGTTTGGGGCTCATAACCAATCAAGGAGAGATTACCTTTCCTGATCGCTTCTTAATGCTCCTAGTAGAAGATCTACTAAGCCGTCATCCAGGGACACCAATTATTTATGATGTGAAGTGTTCTTCATTATTGGCAAAGGTCATCAAGGAAAATGGCGGAGAGCCGGTTATGTGGAATACTGGGCACTCTCTTATAAAACGCAAAATGCAAGAGACGGGAGCATTGCTCGCTGGTGAAATGAGTGGGCATATTTTCTTTGCCGAGAACTGGCCTAAGAGTGACGATGCCCTGCTGGCAGGAGTAAAATTGCTCAACATAATGGATAAAAAGCAGAGTGATCTAAGTGGTCTGCTGTCTGCCTATCCTGATAGAATCTCCACTCCTGAGATTAACTTGCACACCACCGAGAAGGAAAAGTTTGTAGTGATTGACAAAATACGGGAAAACAAAGACAAGTTTGCAGCACAGGAAGTTATTGAAATTGACGGTGTGCGTGCTGAATATGCAGATGGCTGGGGATTGGTGCGTGCCTCAAACACCAGCCCGGTCTTAGTATTACGTTTTGAAGCTGATAATAATGCAGCACTGAATCGCATCATAGATAGTTTTATCATCCAACTATCAGCAGCGGCTCCGCAACTTGATCTGACAAATTTAGAAGCAAGCAAACTTTAATCGCAAACGCAAACGCAAACGCAAACGCAAACACAAACACAAACGCAAACACAATCTCAATCTCAATCTCAATAAAATAACATGAAACTAGAGAATGCCACCTTGGTGATAAAGCTGAGTGGCAAAAATATTGATGATGCAGATTGCTTGGATGATATAAGTCGGCAGGCAGTTGCTTTACAAAAGTTGGGTGCCCAAGTCATCTTAGTCCATGGTGGGGGTATGAGAATCAACCAAGCACTAAAGGATGCTGGTATTAGTCCGAAGTTTCATCAAGGACAAAGAGTTACAGACGATGCAACCATGGAAATAGTAGCAAGGGTCTTATGTGATGAAGTCAATAGCGAACTTGCTGAGGCCATTAAAAAGAAAGGCGGTGAAGTTATTTATGGCAAGCAAACACAAGTCCTATTTAGTGCTCCGCTTGATAATGACTTGAATAGTGGGGAGTATAGTGAGGGGAATGACGCAAAAAGAGTAAAACTTGGCAGAGTCGGCAAAGCGGTTGATAGCAAGCCCATCCTTGGACTGAATGGACAAATTGCAGTTATGGCTCCTGTTGCCCATGATCTAGTCAATGGACTGGAGTATAATGTCAATGCCGACTGGGCTGCCGCTGCAATAGCTGTCAGTTATAAAGCCAACTATCTATTCTATATGACCGACCAAGATGGTGTGTTGGATGCTGACTCGGAAGTGATTAATCAGATATCTCGCGACCAAATAGATGGACTCATAGAACAGGGAATAGTAACTGATGGTATGATCCCCAAAATTCTATCAATGAGAGATGCTTTAGATCAGGGAGTTAAGCGGATTGTGGTTGTCAATGGGACAACTCGTAATGTCATTAGTGATGTCCTTAATGGCGAAGTTGCCGGCACCGCTATATATTAGCTTTAGCTAATTATTTATAATAGTAGTTTTAGCTAATTATTTATAATAGTAGCTTTAGCTAATTATTTATAATAGTAGCTGACTATATTGCGGTCTGATTGCGGTCTGATTGCGGTCTGATTGCGGCCTGATTGCGGTCTGATTGCGGCCTGATTGCGGTCTGATTGCGGTCTGATTGCGGTCGGCTGTTTAGGATTTTTTAGGAATTGGCGATGATGCCCCGTATTCTTCCGCATAATCCTTAACTATCTGTGGGGGTTCTTCACCTTTCGCAACAAATATTAATGAGGCGGAATTAACACAGTACCTAAGTCTTGTTGGATTGGGACCATCTTTGAAAACATGTCCAAGATGAGCTCCACTGGAACTATCAGTTACCTCAGTTCTAACATAGAATAGGCCATTATCTGAATAATAGTCAATGGCTTCTCCTTCTATGGGACGCCAAAAACTAGGCCAGCCAGTTCTTGAGTCATATTTGTGGTCGGAGCTGAATAGAGGTTGCCCTGTAGCTCGTGAGTAATAGATGCCCTTCCTCTTCTCTTTGTCCAGTGCACCACTAAAGGCATGTTCTGTCCCCTTATCTATGAGGATGTTATATTCAAAGCTAGTTAGCATCTTCTTCCATTCATCAGTGCTACGCTGAATAGCATAGACCTTGTTCTTTGGAGTTGGTTCAATTTTAATTGTATCGTCGTTTGCCATAATTGGAAAAGAAGTAAAGGTAAAAACTGCCGCTAAAATCACAGGCAGTTTCATAGTGTTTATATAATGAAAAGGTAATCTCATAACCACATTATAACACATTAGAGTTGATTTCCATTAAAGTTTTTCTTTTCCTATCGGTCTGTTCTACCTTAGCAATGTATAGATCATCTTTTGTCAGCCATACCTTAAAGTTCCTTTTGTTATTCTTGTCTTCTTTCATGAGAACATAGCAATCTAGTTGCCCCAATGAAGTTGTTATGATTTGATCCTCTATCAATCTATAGGACTCCTCTTTATTGCGGTCTGCTAACCATACCTTCCATGCCTTGGTTTTACTTTTACCCTTAGCATACTGCTTGATTTGATTCTGGAGGAAGAGGACCACTGATATTTCATCGTAATAGCCACCTTCGGTTGGTGGTGTCAGGGGATAATTCTTTTTACGCGGAAAACCAAGAATGACAAATTTTTGTGTCCTTTGTAGAGGCACTATATAATGGGCAGCGTCTCTAATTATCCATGAGGTATCAGTTGAAGAAAAGGTCTTGCTAGTTGTTTCTATGGAAGCAGTAAAAGTGTATTCGGCATTTTCTGGATAGTTTAATCTCTTGCTTTTCTTTTTATTCTTTTTATTTTTCTCCGCACTCTTATCAATTTTAGCTAAGGCATAGGAACCAGTTCCTTTGTAGGTTGTCTTGCCAGTATTATAAGTAATGTCGTAACTCCAGGTGAATGGCTCTAACTGTTTTTCTAGGTCTTCCCCCATAAGATGCATGGAGGTTAATAATAAACTACACAACACAATTAATAGTAAGTTTTTCATAATTTTAACTAGTAGGTTTACAGATAGATGTGGGTGAATATCTGAGATTATTCTTTACTTATTTGTCTTAATGCTAGATTATATAAATTGATTGCAGAGAATAGTGTAAATATTATGCCGCTGCCAAGGGTTAATAGTTCAACTTGAGGTAACTGCGAGTCATGGAAAAATAGCAGAATGGATGCCAAGCCGATCAAAGCCAGTGCCACAGCAGTAACAATTGATCCGAACCTTAACTTATTGTATAAAAGAGTTACACTGGCCCAACCAAACAACCAACCCAATAGTGAACCAGCCAGAATATCTGCCGGGAAATGCACCCCTGTAGTGATGCGAGATATTGCAATAATAGCCGCGGCAAATATTAATAAATTAACTAAGATAATTTGTCTAAGATTTAACATCAGTGACTTGATAGAAAAGTGATGCACTAGGTATGCTAATGTGATAGCCAACATATAAAATATCGTCGCACTATGCCCAGAAGGAAAGCTATGAAAAGATAATGGTTCGCCTATGATATTAATATCTGTGGCGGAGAAAACTTTACTTGGTCTATAAACATCCAAGCTTTGCTTAAGCAGTTGCACCACAATACCTAAGCAAATTCCTCCATACACAGTTGCACAAGCCAAGGTTCTTGCCCAGAGGGGGGGAGTATTTGCGGGTTCTTTAGAATTAGCAATAAAAATGATTATGGACATAAAGCCCATAGCCCATAGCCCGTCTCCGAGCAAAGTTATATTAGCCCATACAGCATCAGGTAGAATTGCCCCTTGATGATTAATGTATAAGAATAATTGATGGTTGGTAGCCGGAACCAATAGCATTAGTGCTAAAGGAATCAGTAATACACAAGCAACGGCAAAAATAAGAACAAGGGCTGAATTGCGTGACTTGATCATCTAGTGTTTATGTGTTTAATGATTTTACTCCCCAAGTCATACATTAAAGTCATCCCCCAAAGTCATCCCCCAAAATCATCAAAGGCAATATTCTCTGGTTCAACACCTAAATCATCAAGCATCTGTTGCACTGCCGAATTCATCATGGGTGGTCCACAAAGGTAATATTCTATATCCTCTGGTGCAGGGTGATTTTTCAGGTAATTCTCATAGACAACTTGGTGAATAAATCCAGTATAACTTTTCCAATTGTCTTCAGGCAAAGGATCAGACATAGCAACATTCCATGAAAAATTATCATGATTCTTAGATAATTCTTCAAACTCTTCACTATAAAATAGTTCTCTTAAGCTACGAGCACCATACCAATAACTAATCTTTCTATTAGTAGTGCGGCTCTTAAACAGATCAAATATATGTGATCTTAAAGGTGCCATGCCTGCACCACCGCCAATATATACCATCTCGCTTGTAGTATCTTTGATAAAGAAATCACCGAAGGGGCCAAATACTGTAAGCTTGTCTCCTGGTTTCAAGTTAAACACATAAGAAGAAACAATGCCCGGAGAAAGGTTAGTTCCGGGAGGAGGCGTTGCTATGCGAATATTAAACTTGAGTATGCCTTTTTCTTGTGGATAGTTTGCCATGGAGTAAGCACGAATAACTGTTTCTGGTGATTTAACACTTAAGTCCCAAAACTTGAATCTATCCCAGTCCGAAGTGAACTCACTGGCAACATCTATGGTCTTGTAATCCATTTGGTAAGGGGGAACTTCCATTTGCACAAATCCTCCTGCCTTAAAATCAACTTCGTCACCTTCAGGCAATTTAAGCACTAATTCTTTGATGAAAGTGGCTACATTATTATTTGAGACAACTTCGCATTCCCATTTACGCACACCAAATACGTCAGTGGGAATGTCTATTTGCATATCTTGCTTAACTGGGGTCTGGCAAGAAAGACGCCAGCCCTGTCTCAACTCTGCAAGATTAAAAACACCCTCTTCTATGGGCAAAGCAGATCCGCCACCAGAATGGACTATGCATTTGCATTGACCACAGGTGCCACCGCCACCACAGGCGGAAGAAAGAAATATATTATTGGCTGCCAGTGTTTGCAGAAGTTTGGAACCAGCGGAAGTTACAAGTGACTTTGCATCATCACTGTTAATGCCAATCTTGACATCGCCACTACTGACTAATAAATATCTAGCACCAATAATTATGAACGCGAGAACTAGAACTATGACGGAGAAGAAAATTACTCCTAATATGACTTCTTGCATTTTTTTACAACTGGATGCCTGAAAATGACATAAAACCTAGCGACATTAGACCCACTATCATAAAAGTTATACCTAAACCTTGTAGGCCTGCAGGAATATCGCTATACTTGAGCTTTTCGCGGATAGCAGCCAAAGCTACTATTGCCAAAGCCCAACCAACTCCTGAACCAACTCCATAGATTACACTCTCACCAAAATCATAATCCCTCTCCACCATAAACAAAGTACCTCCCAAAATAGCACAATTAACTGTTATCAAAGGCAAGAAAATTCCTAAGGCATTATAGAGAGCAGGAACATATCTGTCAAGGAACATTTCTAATATTTGCACTATGGCGGCTATAACTCCTATGTAGCTGAGGTAGCCCAAGAAAGACAAATTCACTGATGGAAAACCCATCCATGCCAAAGCACCATCATTTAGTAGATAGGTGAAGATTAAGTTATTAGCTGGGACTGTGATTGCTTGCACTACAACAACAGCAATGCCTAAACCTATAGCTGCTGAAATTTTCTTGGAAATGGCTATGAAAGTGCACATGCCTAAAAAGAAAGCCAGTGCAATATTCTCTACGAATATTGCCTTGAGGAGTAAACTTAGATATTCTTCAAACATAATAATCTTTATGAACCTGCCTTAGAAATACCTGCATTCATACCATTATGTGGCATTATAGAGAAATCTTTTACTTCAACCTGTTCGGTTTTCCAACTGCGTAATCCCCATATAATAAATCCAATAATGAAGAAGGCACTTGGAGGGAGCAACATCAAGCCATTTGGCACATACCAGCCACCATCTTTCACTAAAGGTAGTATTGAGAAGTTTAGTAATGACCCAGAACCGAAGAGTTCGCGCAATATTGCAACCGCAATCAACAACACACTGTAACCTAAACCATTGCCAATACCATCAACAAAGCTAATAAAAGGAGGGTTTTGCATGGCAAAACCTTCAGCCCGCCCCATGACAATACAGTTGGTGATAATTAATCCCACAAAAACCGATAGTTGCTTACTCACTTCATAAGCATAGGCCTTGAGGATTTGATCTACTACTATTACCAGCGAAGCAATAATTACCATCTGGATGATGATACGTATGTTGGTAGGAATGTAGTTGCGAATTAATGAAATGGAAAAGTTGGAAAATGCTGTTACTAAAATCACTGCCAAGCACATTACCAAAGTAATGCGTAAATTGCCAGTAACTGCAAGTGCAGAGCATATTCCCAGCACCTGTAATGCTATAGGATTTTTACTGAATACTGGATCAAATAGAACGTCTGTGGTTTTCATAGTTGTATTATATTATTATTCTTCTTATCTTCCGGAAACATAGGGGACGCCCACATTGTTTTTTGACAAGACTAGCTGCCATAACTGAACACTACGACTTCTATGGCTTGCGGCAGAAAACAACAAATAGTAACACCACATTCTATAGAATCTTTCATCATATTTATCTTTGATCTTGTGGAACTCTTTGACAAAATTGTCATACCAAGACATTAAGGTCTTGTAGTAGTTGCCGCTCATCACATGCCAGTCCTCCATCATAAACAATCCTTCACTAGCAATAGATAGTTGTTTAGCTGAGGGGATCATGCTGTTGGGAAAAATATACTTTTCCATCCACGGCTCATAGTGGTGCATGGTATTATTGGAACCATTGGTCTGAATGATAAATAATCCTTTATCTTTCAAGCATGAATAGGCCTTTTCCATTAGAGTCCGGTAATGCTTGAAACCCACATGTTCAGCCAGACCTATAGCAGCGACACGATCATAAACTCCCATGGCATTACGATAGTCCGACTCAATGATCTTGACTTTTAGCCCTGCAGTTAACTCTTGCGCACGTTTAATTTGCTCGCGAGCAATGTTATAGACAGTAACAGAACAGCCATAGTTCTTTGCCATGAACCGAGCTAAACCGCCAAAACCACCACCCAATTCTAAAACTTCCATGCCTGGTTTAAGTTTAAGTTTACGGCAAATAAGATCTAATTTATTATGTTGTGCTTCGTCAAGGGTTTCGGATTCTTGCCAGTAAGCACAAGTATATTGCATATCCTTGCCGAGCATTAAGTCATAAACATCATTGCCAACATCATAATGTTCATAGGCAACTTTTGTGGAACGTTTGAAGGTCTGCTGGTTTACTAGAAGCGGCATATAACGATATATCAGTCCTTCAAAAAATCCCTTGGGGCGCCCGTCTAGATTATTATCTTTGTCGTTCATTGATGATGAAAGTATTCTATAAAAGAACTCTTCCAAATTATTACATTCCCACCAGCCATCCATGTATGCCTCGCCAAGACCTAAGGATTGCTGTTTTGCAATTCTGCTGAATATTTTGTCGTTTTTAATTTGAGGGTCCCAGACCTCTTTGCCATTTATCTTGATGCCAGCTGGTTCTAATATATCCCTAGTCAATTTATCTTTTATATATTTCATACTGCTTATTATCAAATTTATTTAAGTTTATTAATTAAATCGCCAAATCCCAATTCACCAAACCAGAAGTTAATCAAGTTATTAACTCCATTAGATGTAAGAGTTGCTCCTGAAAGAGCATCTACTTGATTGTCAGAACCAGAGGCAGTGCGTGTTAGCTGAATAGTAGAACTGCCATCATCACTGAATAATTTTTTACCACGCCACTGATTTTTCCAATCCTCATTATCCACCTCACCACCCAAGCCGGGAGTTTCAGCATGTTCGTAAAATGTAACTCCAACAATGGTATTGTAGTCAGCAGTGCTCAATGCCAAATATCCTCGTAATGTTGACCATAAGCCATAGCCGCGTATGGGGAAAATAGCAGAGGTCTTATCTCCATTATTGATATAGTAAATCAATGAATATCTCTCACGTCTGCTGATGGAAGCAATGTCCTGTTTGGAGTTAAGATCCATGGATAACTGCGGATCACCCTCAGCTTTCCTTTGGTCATAGGTGGAAATGTCTATGGGAGAATCTGCCTCATCAATGAAACTTCCTTCCTGTAAATCAACCAATTTAACTTCAGCGCGACTGAATATATCTTCTACTTCAGCTGGAGTTACTTTTTGTGGATCAATGACATTAGCCGCTATTAGAATATTACGTTTTCTTGCTAATTCACTATTGATGTTTTGTTGATCGCGTAACAGGACTGCTGCCATAGATACAGCAATTGAACAGACAAAACATACTGCTAAGGTAACTACTATTATGTGGGCTACGGAATCTTTCTTCACGCTTAATATTTTAATACAAATTTTGTATTATTATTTAATATAATTAATCATTTGCTGTCCTGCTTCGCGGGCATCAGCTATGGCGGTTACAACCAGATCGGCGCCTCTGACCATATCTCCTGCTGCAAATATCTTAGGATTGTCTGTTTGGTGGCTGTCATTCACCTTAACCCGACCATCCTCGTGAATGGATATTTTATGCTCTTTCAACCATTCTGGTGGATTAGGACGAAAACCAAAAGCAAGTATCACAGCATCTGCTTCAATAATTTGCTCTTCGGAATCTTTGCCTTGTTTTTCTTCTCCCGTATATTGGAACTTGACTGATATCCCACCAGCACTCTCTAATATCTCGGTTGGTTGTAAGTTAAATCTAAAAATGACTCCTTCTTCTCGAGCATTCTTTACTTCTTTGAGCGAACCAGCCATATCTGACTCATTGCGACGATAACAGCAAATGACAGATCTTGCTCCTTGTCTAATACTGGTGCGGTTACAATCCATAGCTGTATCGCCACCCCCCAATACAATCACCCGCTTATTCTCCATATTAATAAACTCAGTTCCCTCATCATATCCTCGCACCTTATTGATATTACCAATCAAAAAAGGTAATGCCATGTAAACATTATTCAAGTCCATACCGGGTAAAGCACCATCTACATATTTGTAAGTGCCCATGCCCAAGAATAGTGCATCATACTCTGCTAATAATTCTTCCATCATTATGTCTTTACCGATTGTAGTATTCATCCTAAACTCTGCACCCATTTCCTCAAAAATTTTACGCCGTAGATCAAGAACTTGCTTGTCTAGTTTAAATGGCGGAATGCCGAAGTTAAGTAATCCACCAATCTCAGGATACTTATCAAAAACGGTTGCTTTGACGCCGCCACGTAGCATTATGTCGGCACAGGCAAGACCAGCAGGACCAGCTCCTATTATGGCAACTTTCTTACCAGTTGGCTTTACTTTTGATAAATCAGGTCGCCAACCCAAAGCAAAAGCAGTATCAGTTATGTGTTTTTCTACTGAACCTATAGTGACAGCTCCAAAGCCATCATTTAGAGTGCAGGCACCTTCGCATAGGCGGTCATGAGGACAAATTCTGCCACATACTTCAGGCAAACTGTTGGTCTCATGGCAAAGTTCTGCGGCGCGGAATATCTGCCCTTTAGCCACTAGCTCAAGCCAGTTGGGGATATAATTATGCACGGGGCATGCCCATTCACAGTAAGGAATACCGCAATCTAGGCATCTCTCTGCCTGAACTGCTGCCTTATCCTGCTGATATTCGCTATGAATTTCTTTAAACGAGCCCCTCCGCTCGTCCATAGGGATTAGAGGAGGATCACCACGTTCAATGTCAAGAAAATGAAAGTTACTTTTACGCATCGCTAGTTCATTTTACCATAGGAGCTTCCCAACAATTCAATTCCAATAATTAATTTATGGAAACTTCTTGCTTCACTGGGGTTGCCTTTTATCTTGGTTAGAGTATAGTGATGATTCTGGTTACTTCAGTTCATCAGCGTATTATTTTTATTTGATTAAAGGCAAGTTTAATTACTTAACTCTTAATTTTTTAAAATATGCCCCCATATAAAGTATAGAGTATGAATAAAATATCAATAGCATTCGATGCCAATATCATAGGATATGCTGAAGCAGCTCCCAGAGAGTTAGATAATGAGGAAATGGAAATGCTGAAAAGCTCATCCCATAAAATCTTGAAAGATGTGCAGGAGTTGGTGCAATCTACGCAGGGATTAAAGCTAGTAATTTCTGAGACCGCTTATGATGAAATTTCTGACGGTAATAAAGAAAATGCTAAAAACCGCATAAAACTTACACAGGACATGGAGGTATTAGAAGTTGTTCCAGAAATTGAAGAACTTGCTGGCTTGTTTATGGATGAAGGAGTGTTTAGACCAAAAGCAGGCAATGATGCTCTAATTTTAGCAAGCGCGGTCTTTTATGGAATTGATTATCTTGTAACTTGGAATATGAAAGATCTAGTTAATGAACCGAATATGCAAGACATGATAAGAATAATTCTGCAACAGGGCCATGAGGTGCCTATATTATGTACAGCAAAGCAGTGTTCAAATTATTATCTGGCACTTATTAGGCATGAATTAAGTAAACACCAGGTCCAAGATAAAGGAATGTTGTATAATATTGACACTATGAAATCTACGAAAGCCATAAAATCCATGAAAACCACGAAACATAAGTATGTATTGTTCAATACTGAATCTTGGGATAATATGGACAAAAAGGAAAAACAAAGATTGATAGATGCCATTGAAAGTTCTGAAGTGATGATAGAATCTCGGCGGTGGCGGGCAAAGAAGGATGAAGAAAGGCGTAAAGATCCTGAAAAATATAGAGCGGATCAGACTGCATTGACAAAAAAATGGAAGGCAGAAGGTGTTAAATTTGCCCCTATCCCTCCTACTCCTCCGTGGGTGAAAACATTATTGAAGGTGCACAGAGAAAAATTAGCTGCCAGAGAAGCCGCCAAGAAAAAAAACTTCTCAGCATAGCTAAAGTAAATCCAACATGGCTGGATGAGACACTTGTAGTTGCAACCTGCGGTTATCTTTGTATCTGTATATCCAACCGCGTGCTACAGCCCTCTGCCCTATAAATGCTTTCAATTTGTGCTTGCCACCAAATAATTTATAGGATTTAGCTGGTATCCACAAACCAATAGATCCACCAGACATTATTAACTCACTGCCAAAACGACCTTTATCAATTATTTCCACTATATCTCCTTTAATAAAAGCAAACCCTGGTTTAAGTTTCTTGCTAGATGCTGCCAGTGGTCGCCAGTTATCCCATAATCCCCTTTTAGCCGTTTTTGCCTGTTGTTCTGCAGCAGCATAGCAAGATATATACTCAAGATTAGGAAATATGGCAATGTGGAATGCTAATCCTTGTTCTAACAAATTAATTGCTGGGCTAGTCCAACGGCCATCATCACCTAATAGCCATAAATGTGCTAATATCCTGCCATAAGAATCACGTTTGTCGCTACCAAGGGACCTATAGATTTTGATTTTGCTATTCTTTCCGCCATTGATTCCTTGACGTAGATTTTGCTTTAGGGTTTGGCGTGCTTTGTCAGCCAAAAAATCTCCGTGCTCAGGAGTGTTTATGCCAATAATTCTTAATTCTTGCCCATTGGCAAGTTTTAGAGAATCTCCGTCTATTACATATCTAACATCTGTAGCAACCAATCCCTGCTTTGGAGGAACACAAATATCTGCAGAAGCTAGATCTGCAGCTAGGGCTTCCGCCCACATAGGAAAGAAAGCAGAGCACAAGCTCAGCAATAACAGATATAAAAACCTGCAAGAACTTGTATAGGGCATCAAAATATGCACCTAAATAAGGAATTTGTAGAGCTGCTAAGCAGCTAGATTGATATAGCTGTTAGGAGCCAGATGTGAGTTTCTTGCCGAATCTCTTTTGGAATTTTTCTACACGACCAGCTCTATCCATTATCTTTTGCTCGCCAGTGTAAAAAGGATGACATTTGGCACATACCTCAAGAGATATGTCCTCTTTGAGCGTAGAAAGTAACTCAAATTTACCATTGCCGCAAAAACAGGTTGCAGTGATTTTATTTAGTGTGGGGTGAATGTCTTTTTTCATAGTGTCATTATATAATAAATTTTGATAAAAAGCAAATACAAATTTCTATACTAGAAAAATATTAGCAAAATATCAAGAAATAAAAAAATATATGGAGCCAGACGGGATCGAACCGACGACCTCCTGCTTGCAAAGCAGATGCTCTCCCAGCTGAGCTATGGCCCCTTATTCTCTTTCTTATTATTATAGGACATTATAGCTACAGAATTATAGCTAACAGAGTTATATTAATAACTAATTTAGAATTAATAATCACCCCCAGCATATATAACTACAATTTCTCTTGAGCTTCTGGATATGGAAGAGGGGTTGCTGGTCTCCACCCTTCACGAGTTGGAGCATTGGGACTCTGATTTCGCACACTACATTCTGCTGTAGACATTACTTTTGCTCTTCTGTGATTAAAAGCCCGAACAACTGCCTTTCTTGGATGATCTTTATCTTCCTTTGCAGCACTGACAATTGCAGTTGATAGGTTACCCTCGTAATTAACTTTAGATACAAGGCCTAGCCAACGGTTTAAAACTTCAGTTGATACATTGTGTCTTGAACCATGATGCGGTACTTGTATGCAGTGAAAGCTATTCGGGAGTTCTAGCCCCGTACTTGGCGCAAAGTCAGCCGCCTCATTAAGAGCGGCACGTCCTGCATCCCCAGTTAGCAAAACTTTCTTCTCACATAGATAGGCATATTGAATCACGCTCATATTATTTTCGGGACTCGTATCATCTTCTGGAAAATGTTCCACCCCCCATGCAAAGATGATCAAACTTTTAATTTTATTGACAATTTGTCCCATCTCCTCAGAAATGGATTTAGTAGTCCCTTCTGGTGTTTTATCAGATTCAACCACAAGATCAAGATAATGCTCCTTAGACGGTGCCAAGACATGAAAATATCCAATCTTAGAGTTTTGGAATGGTTCCATAATTGCCACATTATTTTTTTCAGCAAGTTCTTCCAAGGTAGCTATATTAGGGTAAATGTCTTTCATTCGTTTTTTAAGGTTATCAATAGAAGTAAACCGAGGAAATCTTGCAATTAATTCTTCAGCATATTGCCATGGTCTTAACATCCAAAGCTCACCAATTTCATATTCATCAAATAATTTAGCTAATCCTCCCGTATGATCATTGTCAGAATGAGTTACTATAATAGCATCAATACGACTTGGGTAATTATAATGTTCGTTTATATGTTCTATTATCAAATTCCCAGTATCTTGAAATCCACCATCGGTCACATGGATTCTAATCTTGCCATTAATTGAATATCTTAACGTAATGGCATCGCCGCTTTGCCTTGACCCAGTATTTAAAAAATCAATCTCAAAAAAATCACTCATAATCTAACTCTTATTTTTTATAATATAAACAAGGTTAAAAGCTCAAAATCTTGGTTCATAATAATGTTATTAAACTAATACAACTAGGTTAATAAACCAGTGTTTAACTAGATGTCGTGTGCCATCAGATAATAATTCTGTCCTTTAAATCTCTATTAAACTCAATATGGAACTGTCCTTGAAAGGCATAAGTATGGTTATCTATAATCTTTTCTATACTCTCTATACTTCCAGTAGAATTGTCTATCGTTGTATTAGATTCTATCTGAGGAGTGTCATTATTAAAATTAGGACTAGTAGAAATGAAAGTAAACACCAAGGCGGGCACAGCAAGAGATTTTATGCCAATAGAAACTAATGTACTCCCGCTCATTTTAATCTTGTCTTTTTCTGTTATTTCTTTAACCACCATGAAAGGTAACACCACCCCACTCGCTAATATAACTAATATGTTTATCACCCAATTCATTTCATTGGGCTGAATACCTTCAACAACTGGAGGAACAATTAATATGAATGCTGCTACAATAATTCCTATAATCCCAGTAAAAAACCACCAAAAAGTGTGTGATAAAACTGCGATAGCCACTGCAACTAAGAATAATGTTGTCCATGCAAATGGAGCAAGTCCCTTCTCATTATTAACCAGTTCAAAAAAAACATCTCTCAGCCAATTCTTACTATTTTGCAGTGCCCCTACAATAGCACTAATATTCTCACTAACTAATGTTAATACTACAAAGATTATAGTAAGCACTAAAACCAGCATATAGTTTTCCTTAGTCAATATTTTGCTTTTTGGACGTGTTCCTTTTTCAGAAAGTATTAAGGGTATAAAAATCACAAATATTCCAGCTATGATCACTCTAATCCATTTAAAAATATCACCTTTATTACCATCTAATTCTTTATCATATTTAACAACATTGGGGAAGTAAAATACTAAAGTTAACCAGCACAATAATGCTGCGGTAAGCGCAGAATTGATAAACCAAGGCCTCTTCTTAATTTTATCAAATTTATCAATGATCCATTTTATGATAGGATAATTCATAAATCTATTAGTCATTGTTGATTGTTTTGGCATTGTGTTATCTTTTGTTGGTTAAATTAAATATGTTATGTATGTTTCCTGCACCAGCAATAACCAATAATTTGGATAATGATAATTGCCATGGCAGCATAAATATGCCTCTGAAAAATGGCGGTTTTGATTTGAGTTTAAGCATATGTTTTTATTTTTATTTTAGAGCGCAGCAATGAGCCACCACCAACTAAAACAGACCATGAAGCCCAGAATATCTGCGACTCAGCTACTGCTATTGCTGGAAGAGTTAATCCGGCTAGACCTGATATTGGTATTAGCATAAAGGTGTATATTGCCAGAGCACAACCAGAGTAAACTATCTGCGGGAAATATTTATTGTCCAGTGTTCTTTTTTGTAATAGTTGTATTAATGACTGCATTTTCTTAAACTATTTTCAGTTATTTTCAGCTATCTTAAAGGTAAAGCATACTTCTTAGCCAAATCCTGCGAAAGATTCTTATGTAGAAACTTTGCAACATCAAATGATGGACATGCCTTTAGTGGGTAAAGATCAGTGTGCCCAACAATGTGCTGTAAGTTTGGGCGAGTTTGAACTAAAGATTGCAATAATGCAACTAATTCCTCTGTTTGCTCAGGAGTTATATTATCAGCGGGACGTCCCTTTTCATTTAATCCACCAACATAGCAGACGTGGATGGAGTCCTTGTTATACCCTCTAACTCCATTAGATATTTCCCATGATTCTAAAACTTCGTCATCATTCATAGCTACCAACGGCACCACACGACATGGTTCACGTTCTATTACCCAATGATAGCCAGCACGAGACCAACCTCGTCCACCTTTGAATACGGGGTCGGTATGCCATTTCTTAATATCCTCTGCAGTTGCATTATAATCTGGTTTTGTAGCTGAGCAGTGGATTACAATTCTCTTTATAACTTCACCACTCACAGTTTCTGATTCTGGAAGATCGCGCAGATAATCGCTCATTACCCATGCAGTTGTTTTTATCTTTGACCAACCACTCTTTTCTTCAAATACCTCTACTTCAGTTCCAGATTTGATATATCCCTGCAAAGATCCTTTGGGATAATTTCTAATATTAAGTTTGCTTACGTTAACTATCTTATCAACCATTATCCCACTCCTTCTGAATCTGAACCAGGAATTAGTTTCTTACTCTTTTCATAACTACGGCCACCAGCATAAACTGCAACAATAGCAGCCCAAGAATGCCAAAAGAAATCAGGTATTTCAATTACAATGCCTGCACCATAATAACCATTGAGTAGAGGGGCAATAACATAGCCCCAGATGATTAATATAATACCTACATATATAACTGTTGGTCTGGCTCTTTTAGTATACTTATCATCTTGCTTAACTTCAGCTACTATGATATCAGCAGTAGAACGAGCTTGCTCTTGGAGAGTTTTCTCTACTTCCTTTTGATGATCCAGCACCATTGATTGCATTCTTTCTTTGAACTGTAACTTCTCCTGCTTAGACAAATGAAGTTTGTCTATCAAGCCAAATACTCCTTTGGCTAAGGGTTCTATTAGTTTATTTAGCATAGTAATTTCCTCTTGGTTGCTTATTAATTGTAATTCGTTGCTATTGCAAAGCTATGCTATATTCATAATGCTATCAACAAACACTAATGTAGAATTTCTTGGATAGTTTTATCATACCATTTGTGCATGGACTTCTTGAAAGGCCACATCCACCCATAAGCAGATCCAACAAACTGTTCAATAATCCATTCCCGGCATTCAATAGACGTGATGCTACTCTCACCCCAATATTCATACTGTGCTTTCAAGGTTTCAGCATAGCCCTCTTTTTCAAACTTGGCACGAAAGTATCCAATGCCTATAGGAAATGGAACAAATATATACAAGAAAAAGAAAATAGGAACCGAGTATTTTGCCATTTGTTTAACATGGATTAATTCGTGACGTAATAAAATAAGTCTTTGCTGCTCATCAACAATATCCCACCAACCCTTTGGCATGTATATTTTATTGCCTATTGTAGTAGCATAAATGGACATGAACTTCCCCTTGTTACCACCCATCGGTTTCCCGCATAAACTCATGAGCTTTGACTCATGCTTCCAGAGTAGCTTAACCTTAGGATTATTATTTAATAATGATTCTGTGTTATTCATACCTTTTTATTACAAATAAACAGCTAGTTAAATATATTGTAAGAATAAAGTTTCTCTATTAATTATCCCATCTGGTTTGTTTTAGAGCACCTTATTATGATTTTTATTGACAAATTTAATGATATCAAGCATTTCTATATCTCTTGCTTCTTTGTTTTGAATTATAGAAGATTTCCATTTATTTGGCTCATTTGGCTCATTTAGATTATATGGAGCATTCTTTCTAGATTGACTAGTATTCCTAATGGAGTCAACATTCATAGTATCATCCATTAAGAGTCCTAATATCACTTCGGCAACACATCTACTTGCTATGGGACCTAATCGTGCTCCTGTTCCTACCTCTGCTGCTTCTGCCTCTGCCAAGGTATATAACCATAGAGGAGTATTTGATATTAATTTTTTCTTTAATGCATCAGAAATTTTTTCTTCAGATCTAGAAGCTAAGTTTTCTATAACCTCTTGTATTTTTTCATCAGACAATGGGTTTACCTTTCCCTTACTTTTTTCTTTTACGAATTGGGCAAATTCTTGACCACTAACTAATCCAAGAGATTGTCCTCTTTGTAAATTTCTTGATGCTATATTAAACTTATCAATATCCGTTAAGACCGTGTCTTTCTTTGCTGTCTTACTTACTTGAAGATTTCCCATCACATCGGATAAATTTGTATCAATAACTCCGGCTGAATTTCTTTTATTCTTTCCTTTTTCAAAAAACCTTTCTAATGACTGAAGTTTTTTACCACCTTCGAACAAAGTTGCAGTACCAGATAATACCCATACAGAAGTGATTTTATGGCTGCGCGCATCACTTGTTGGGAAAGGTTTTCCATCACTTCCAACAAGATTGAAGTCAGGTCTTCCACCTGGAAAGCCAAAGAATAGAGGAGGTTTGGAAAGAGTGCCCTTCGAAAAATTATCATTGAAATCATAGTTTGAACGCACCATGGTATGGCCAAAACGATAACAAGCACCAGAGAACTCTGTAGGTATGAAAGGACCTCCGTTCATTCTCACCATATCTTCTGTGTAGATAAATCTTTTTTCTTGTCTATCAATAATATTAGATATTTGGTCCTGGTTAAGATCAGTTAACTTACGGACAAAATCATATGCTACTATTGCATGGTAATGATCCATAACTATTACTTTTGCCTGATTAAAACTATTCCCTTGATTAACTAAAATATTATGAAACTTTTGGAAAGTTAGATGAATAGATGCAATAATAATATTCTCATCGTTACGATGGTCTGGAATCATTGCATGGAAATTAATATCGCGGCGAAGGTCTCCTCCTATATTTGAACCTCCATGATCTCCCAAGAGGAATTTACCATCTTTTATTGTTGTGTCGTTTTCATTCTTGGGGTATAAGCTATCTAAGTCCAACTGAGCAGTATTTCTATTTTCTTCACCATTTGTATGGGTTATATCATGATCTATGAACTGTCCCAAATAGGTATATCCTGCTGCTATACTCCAATCTGCCCTATCAATGCTACTACCATCACCTATCATAGATGCTCCTATAGCATTGAAATCTGCTACACTATAATCTTCAGTGAATCCTTTTCCTGCTATATTAATAAAATCTTTAGATTCTAATTTATTTTCATGTTCTGTCATAATTAATTTCCTTGTTTGTAAATAATAATATGATATAAGATTGTTAAGAAAACATTTTTAACGTTTGTTATACCAAGAATGCGTGGAGTTATAACGTCCATTTCAATCTCTAATGTTTTCTAAATTAACTAATATCATTAATTGCAGATTAGCATAAAATATTTATTTAGGTCGTAAATTGAATATTTTTGCAATAAAATCAAAATTTTTAATTTCGTCTATTTAGGGCATCTTTCTCACTCACTATCAAGTTACTCTCACTTTTCATACCAATAGAAAACCTGAAAGAATCAAAATCAGAAAAAATGACCTATAATATTATTTAATATGCACATCCCTATCACTTCCCAGCCCGAGTATGGCAACCTAGTTAATTTTTCAGGAAATATGAATTTGCCAATCCATAGTTGGTTTAATTTAAAGGAAGGTTATTCCTCTAAATTAGTAAGCGACTTGATGAGCGAGTTAAAAATAAAAGAAGGTAAGGTCTTTGATCCTTTCAGTGGGTGCGGAACTACTTTGTTAACAGCAAAGGAAAAAGGCATAAACTTTTTAGGGTTTGAAGTCAATCCATTCCTTTATACTCTTACAAAAACAAAGATTGCCACTTATGATTCATCAAGTATCCAGAAGATTTATAAATATAAAAGTATCATCAAAAACAGATCATCCAAAGTCCAAAAGGTTCAGAGAGTTGGATTGTCTATTGCTGATAAAGTTTTTGGCAGTCAATTAGATAGTATTTTAAGATATCGCCAAGTTATCTTAGGAATACGAGATGAGAAAATTAGAAACTTTTACTTGATCGCATTTTTATCGGTTCTTGAGAGATGTGGTTTTGCTAAGAAGGATGGTAATGGTTTGAGATATCCGCCAAGGAAGAAACCAGAGCAATTTATTACAGCATTCTCTAATAAAGTTGAACAAATGCTGGAAGATATAGTAGATGGTCAAGTTGCAGATTCTAACAATAAAGTGGTATTTGGAGATTGTAGAAATATTGCTAGTGATTTCCTAGAAGAACACAAAAACTCTGCAGCACTTAGTGTCTTTTCCCCGCCTTACTTAAATTGTTTTGATTATACAGAGATATATAAGGTTGAATTATGGTTTGGTGGTTTTGTAAATGCATACTCTGATCTAAAGAATATTAGAAATAGCAGCTTAACCTCCCATCTAAACAAAGAAATTGTGCCAGAAAAAGGCATGCAGATGATACAGAAATATATCACTGCTATTAGACATCAAGATATTTGGAGTCCAAAGATACCAGACATGGTGGATAGTTATTTCTCAGATATGCAGAAGGTCCTTCGCAATGTTCACAAGGTATTAAAAAAGGGAGGGCATTGTGTTATTATCGTAGGTAATTCTGCTTATGGTAGAGTTGTTATACCAACGGATGAAATATTAGCCGTCATAGGAGAGAGTATGGGGTTTAAGTGCATCAAATTAGATGTCGCCCGGAAATTGAATACTAGCCCTCAGCAACAAAAAAAGATCACTAACTCAGAAAAATTAAGAGAAAGCTTAGTATATTTGCAGAAGTGTTAGCAACAAATGATATCTACTGCCTTGATGTTCTTGAAGGTCTTGGACAACTCAAAGATAATTCCATAGACCTTGCCATAACATCTCCCCCCTACAACTTAGGGAATAACCATCATACAGGCACTAAACTCCATTCATCATATAAAGATGCTATGCCAGAAAATGAATATCAAGAGTGGCAAATTAAAGTTATTCAAGAAATATTTAGAGTACTAAAAGATGACGGCTCATTTTTTTATAATCATAAAAACAGGATAAAAGATGGCAAACAAATTTCTCCTTATGAGTGGTTATTCAAGACCGACTTTATAATTAAGCAGGAAATAGTTTGGATAAATAGAAGTCAAAATTTTGATAAAATCAGATTTTATCCTTTCACTGAAAGGATCTATTGGCTAACCAAATTAAAAACTACTAAATTAAATAACATAATAAAGCATAGTGATGTCTTTAACTGGCAAGAATGGAGGCCAGTGGGGACAAATGTTAACCACACAAGACAATTCCCAGAAAAGATGGTAACTGATATTTTGCAATGCTTCCCCGATAAGAGTATTGTTTTAGATCCTTTTATGGGCTATGGGACTACGGCAGTTGCCTGTAAAGCTTTAGGTAGGGAATATATAGGTTTTGAATTAGATGAACAATTCTGCCAAGACGCTAAAGAACGTGTCGCTGCACTAGATGAAAATTTTGCCGTGGCTGCTAATTAATTCGTCTATATCAATACTCTGATATTCTATTCCTAAATTAGAAACCATCCGCTCCATATCATTAGTTATAGATTGATATTTTACCGGGGCGATGAGCACTATCTTAACTTTTTTACCTTTATCAAGAAACTCCTTGGCATGTCTAGATAAACTGAATGTCTCAGCACTTTCTATGCCTGAGCGGTGCTTCATCGTAGTTGTCTCAACGACATAAAAATACTCATTGCTTTCTACCACTATATCTGATTGTCCGCCAGTTGCTGGTTTAGCTATTCCATCTTTGTCAATCCTGCCGTTCCAATTAACCTTCATAGAAGTGAGTCCTTCTTTTAGAAACTCATAAACTAAGTTTTCAAATCTACCACCCCTTAAGTTAGAGTTTACATTTCTTTCTTTGTAACGAAGCATCCTAGACAAAACAGGATAAATCTCACTGCCTTTGTAATACTCTAATAGATCAGCTATGGGGTATTGAGAACTAAATTCAAGTGCTAATAATTCTACGGATTTTATTTCATAGGGTTTAAATTTCTTAACATATTGCTGATTTTCATACTGCAAGTTATAAACTTCTAATATGTTGGTTAGCTCATCAAAAACAGGAATAGTTATTTCATCCTCTACTTTAATTAGATCTGTTTTATAGATATCATTTTTTATTAATAGATATGCCTCAAAATTATTATCTGCAAATTTAAAAGTTACTTCCTTAGGCGGAAAATGAATTGCTGTATTGCCATAATAGGCATCCCAATATAGCAGTTCATGATCCTTAAATTTAAAGTGTGATTTGTTTTTATATTTTTCTATAATCTTTTTTGCTTCATCTGTGCTTGATAGCTTAATCCGTTTATCATAAACATAAAATAAACTTATCCTTGAAAGATTGCTGAACAAGTATGTTACGCTAGATGCCTTAGTCAATGTAATATTTCCCTTGTGAGTGTGTTTAAAGTCATTAATAAGTTCTTCTCGTGACTCTTTATCTAGTTTTCTAAATTTAGAGATATTCTTAATCGTTTCAGGTATTTGTTCTCTATTTTTTAATTCAGAAAATATGAAGATAGCCACCTCCTCAATACTGAGATCATTTGTTTCTATTAATATTTCCATTAGGGCAATTATTGGAAATATTTCTATGTCGTTGCTATTCTTTAATATAGGATTATCAAAGACCAACTTAATATATTGTTGTTGAATTATGCTTAGATAATCTGCACTGATGCTCGTGATTCCAGCATTTGTTAATTCAAAGTTCTCCTTTTTGATTAGGCCTAACTTTCTTCCAAGTGCTATTATTGTACCTATTCTGCTATCACTCAATCTCGGAGATGATGCTCCTTCTGCTTCAAATTTTTTATTAATTTCTTTAAAAATAGTATGTTTGTTTTTATTGTGATGTTGCTTTAATACTTGAAGTACTATAGGTAATTGTTTATAAAGAACTTGAGGTCCATCTTTGGGAGAATCCCACATGGACTTATCATGCTTTTCCCCTTCATTATATGGTTTCCAGTTGGTCTTTCTTCTTACTTTATTATTAACCATTAAAAGATGCTCTAAATATTTGTACTAGATATTTATATAAGGGGGACTATAAAAGGCCGTCTTCTAGGAAGGATAATGACTTGTTGCCACTAACGATTATATGATCCAGCAGGCGAATTTCCATCAATTCGCAAGCATCCTTTATGACTCCAGTTATATGCTTGTCTGCCACACTTGGTTTGACCGATCCTGAAGGATGGTTATGAACTACCACCAAACCAGCAGCATTTACTTGCAAAGCATGGCGAATGATTTCGCGTGGATAGACATTGGCAGAGTCAATGGTGCCACTGAAAAGTTCTTTGTATTCTATAACTCTATTCTTGTTGTCCATGAACAGGCAAGCAAATACTTCCCGTGTGCTATCACCTAAGCGGTGGCAGAGGAAGTTTTTTATCTTAGTTGGTGAGTTAAGTGATTCGGACTGACGTAACATTACCTCCTCTAGATAGCGTCTTGCCAACTCCATAACCGCACGTAATTGCACATAGTGTGACGGTCCCAAGCCCTTATAGTCACAGAACTCCTTAGAGTTTGCAGTGAGTAGCCAAGATAAGCCCTTGGTGGCAATAACGTCTTGAGCTAATTCCATAACATTTTTACCTTTATAACCAACTCTTAGAAAAATAGCTAGTAGTTCACTGTCGCTAAGGAACTCAACTCCCTTTTTCATAAGCTTTTCACGTGGAGCATCTTCTTTATTACGCCAAATCTCCTTCCGCTTGGCAATTAACGGCTGGCTTAAAAAGTCATTATTGAACAGTCGGATAAAACTATGCATTTCTGGTTTTATATTAGTGTCTATCAACATTGAGAATTGCTTGGTCTATCATCTTGGTTGCATAATCAAGGGCATCTTGTTCCATCTTCTCGCCACTGAGCATTCTAGCAATTTCTTCAAGTCGCTCTTCTTGATTGAGAAGTTTAATCTTGCTAATAGTAGTAGTGCCATCATGGGACTTAGCCACTGCATAATGATTGTCAGCATAGACAGCTGTCTGCGGCTGATGGGTTATGCTAATAATTTGTGCATCCTTACCTAACTCAGCCAAACTTTGCCCTACTCTTGCGGCTATCTTGCCTCCTATGCCGCTATCTGCCTCATCAAAGATTAAACAAGGGACTTGTGAGTTCTGGGCAACAACTTTGCTAATAGCTAAGGATGCTCGAGATAATTCACCACCCGAAGCAATATCTTTGAGAGGTAGCAATTTACCACTGGGGCTGGTTGACAATAAGAACTCCACATCACTATCTCCTGAAGGAGCAAGATTTTCTTTATAGGCAAACTTGGTAGCGAAACGACAACTCATGTGTAGTTTAGACATTTCATCAGTTATGCCTTGGTTGAACTCTTTAATTATGCTTTGAC
>JAAOII010000112.1 GCA_015163845.1 Candidatus Portiera sp. | reverse complement strand
GAGCTTTACTAAAAATGATATCGCTGAAAAGATGCGGGTTATTGATGAAAAAATTGCTGCTAGTGTTCTGGAAACATTAAAGGGAGTTGTTGGATCTCATGGAACTGGGCGTAATGCAAAAATTCCTGGCTATGAGGTTGCAGGCAAGACTGGCACTGTGCACAAGAACACAGTGAATGGCTACTCCAAAGATAAATATTTAGCGTTTTTTGTGGGCATGGCTCCGATGCGTGATCCTCGTTTTGTTACTTTGGTAATGTTAGACGAACCAAAGAGTAATAGATATTATGGTGGGGAGGTGGCAGCTCCGATATTTTCTGCCTACATGGACGATTTACTAAAACTCTACGGGGTCTCTCCAGATCATGAGATCTGATTAGATGATGAATACTGAACTCAATAAAACAATTGGCTCTTTCGTAAATTTCTTTTATGGAAGAGCCGATTCTTATAGCAAGGGAATATTGCTTAGATGATGAATACTGAACTCAATAAAACAAATATAATTGGTTCTCTCGTAAATTCCATTTATGGGAATATGAAGTGTGGGAGAACCAACTCTTATAGCAAGGGAATATTGCTTAGATGATGAATACTGAACTCAATAACACAATCGGTTCTTCTGTAAATTTCTTTTATGGAAGAGCCGATTCTTATAGCAAGGGAATATTGCTTAGATGATGAATACTGAACTCAATAAAACAATTGGCTCTTTCGTAAATTTCTTTTATGGAAGAGCCAACTCTTGATGAATACTGAACTCAATAACACAATCGGTTCTCTCGTACATTCCATTTATGGAATTACGGGGGAACCACCTTTTCTTGAAATTGAAAAACGCAAGGTTGCAGGAATTACCCTTAATCATAGTGATATAAAAAATGACTGGATATTTGTAGCTTTGAAGGGAGAGAAAGAACACGGATTAAATTATTTGAAGCAGGTAGAAGCAAATAAACCAGCAGCAGTATTAATGGATGAAGATGAACAGGAATTACTTGGTGAGTTAGATATTAGTAAATCAGATTCGTCTAATATTGCCTACTATAAGAATACACCAGTTATCATGATAAGTAACTTGCGCAATCGTTTAAGTGACTTAGGCAATAAGTTTTACAGTCATAATAATTTGCAATGGATTGGGATCACTGGCACTAATGGCAAGAGTTCTATAGCTCACATGCTGGGACAATCCTTGAGTCATCTGGGACATAAGACAGCTGTTGTCGGCAGTGTGTATAACGGGTTTCCTAGTACATATAAAAGCACATATAAAAGTACAGATAAAAGTACAGATAAAGATCAACAAGAACATATGATGGATTCTTCTTTGACAACTCCTGACATATTGACTTTGTGTCGTTATGCTAGTGAATTCAAAAAACAAGGTGCTGAATATGTAGCTTTAGAGTGTTCTTCACATGCTTTAAGTCAAGGTAGGACGGATGGTTTAAATCTTGTCTGTGGAGTGTTTACAAATTTAACTATGGACCATACTGATTATCATGCGAACATGGAAGAATATGCAGCTAGCAAGTACCGACTATTTGGCTATCCTGAATTAGAATATGCTGTTATCAATTATGATGATCCTATTGGAGTTAAATGGTATGATCAGCTAAGATCTGATAAGAAATGCTTAAGCTATGGTAGTCCTAAAGCAGATATATTTGCCGAGGATATAAATATTGGCAAGGATTCAACCTCTTTTAATGTGCATAGTCCTCAGGGTAAGGGAATGCTTAATATTAGCACTTGTTCTTTATGGGGAGTGGATAATGCTTTAGCAACTCTTGGGGTTCTACTACATTTGGGATATAAATTGAATGATTCTTTAGATGCTATTTCTGAATCTGCTCCATTGGCTGGTAGAATGCAAAAAGTTCCTTTTATAGATCGTGCGGATTTCATAATTGATTATGCCCACAGTCCTGATGCTTTGATGCGCACTTTGCAAAGTGCACGCCATCAACTGGATGAGGGTGGAGAACTATGGATAGTATTTGGTTGTGGTGGAAATCGTGACACAGATAAGAGAGGAACGATGGGTAAAATTGCCGATGAATATGCAGATAGAATTATCCTTACCAATGACAATCCACGTTATGAGGATGCAGCAATAATAATTAATGAGATTATGCAGGGTATTAAGAAGAATAAGTCAATTATTATACAAGATAGGGGGGCAGCTATACAGCATGCATTTATCAATGCTAAGCCCAATGATTTGGTATTGGTTGCTGGTAAAGGTCATGAGTCCCATCAAGATATCATGGGTGAAAAACGCCAGTTCAATGATTATGAATTTGTTGCTCATCAACTTAATTATTCCTGATGATGGTATTAGCAGCTGACTGTTTAGAAGAATTGCGTTTCCCATTGGCAGCTAAAATTATAGGTGATGCCAAGACAGAGTTCAATGGGGTCAGTACAGATACTCGTAGTATTAACAAGGGCGACTTGTTTATAGCTCTATCTGGAGATAAACATGATGGACATGTTTTTGCTGATCAAGCAGTTGCAGAAGGTGCTGCCGCTGTTGTGGTTCGCGAAGAAGTACCATTACAGGTCCCTCAATTATTGGTGGATGATACTGGAATTGCATTAGGTAGAATGGGTGCTTTGAGTCGTTTAAACTGGCAAGGGCAACTATTAGCAATTACTGGTTCCAATGGCAAAACAACAGTTAAAGAAATGATTGGGACTATCCTCAAACATGCCAAAACAGAAGCAGAGATTTTGATGACTGAGGCAAATCATAATAATACTTTGGGCGTGCCTATGACTCTACTCAAATTAACCGAAGAAAATAAATATGCGGTAATAGAAATGGGAACTGATAGTCCAGGAGAAATTCCCTATAGTGCTGCTTTGACGAAACCCTCGGTTGCCATATTAACTAACATAACCATGGCACATTTTGCTGGCTTTGGTAGTCGTGAGAATATTGCCCGAGAAAAAGGTAGTTTACTTGAGCATTTAATTGCCGACGGTTTAGCAATAATAAATGGTGATGATGATTTTTGTCCTTTATGGGAAAGCATGGCTAAGGATAAAGGAATTATGCGTTTATTGAAGTTTGGTTATGGGGAGACCTGTGACTTACGTATTAGTAATGCTCATAATACAGAAAAAGGTGTAGCGTTCAATATTGTTTTATCAGCCAAGGCGGCTGAAATTATGGGCTCTATAAATGCTCATAACATAGATAACATAGATAACATGGATCTCAAAGAAATATCTTTGGAATTACCTGTAACTGGATTGCATAATTGTCTAAATGCTACAGCAGCATTTGCTGCTTGTTGTTCTATAGGACTGACACCCTCAAATATTTCAGACGCCTTGGCTGGGTTTGAAAATCTTAAAGGTAGATTAAATAACCTACCGCTTAGCAATAATTGCTTGGTCTTGGATGATTCTTACAATGCCAACCCGGCTTCTATGATAGCCGCACTGAATGCTTTAAATGATATTGCTGGTGATAGAAAACGTGTAGCTATTATTGGCGACATGTTTGAACTAGGGGATGAAGAATTAGCCGGTCACAGGCAAATTGGCGAGTTTGCCGGCAAATTAAATTTGGATGGCCTTTTAGCTTGCGGGTCTATGGCAGAAGAAGTTATTGCAACTTATCATAAAGCTGTGGATAATAATGGCGCAATAAATACAGAATTAGTTAGGTCATTTGCCACTGCTACAGAGGCAAATGAATACTTGGATGATTATATTAATCAGCATGGTTTTATAGATACGGCATTCTTAGTTAAGGGGAGTAGGGGAATGACGATGGATAGATCGGTAAATTTTTTAATGGGTAAACTTGGAGAAAAATCATGATATTGTGGTTGGTAGAATTATTGACAGGGATAGAGGATGCTTTTGGAGTATTACGTTATATAACGGTGCGTTCTGTTTTTGCAGCACTAACTGCAATGATGATAACTTTGTTTTGTGGACCTTTTATAATCAGATATTTGCGTTCAAGGAATTGGGGACAAGTAGTGCGTGAAGACGGCCCAGAGAGTCACTATAAAAAGAATAATACTCCCACTATGGGTGGATTACTCATGTCTATCGCCATAATAATTAGTTGCGTGGTCTGGGCTGATGTTTTTATGAGCAAAGTGCTGTATCTGTTGTTGGCAGTTGTATTATTTACTGCCATAGGCCTGTATGACGATTATCAAAAGATCACCCAAAAAGATGCAGGTGGTATCAGCGCAAGGTTCAAGTTCTTGCTACAAACATTGGCTTCCTTGACCATAATCCTGGTGGTCTATAATTATTCGCAATACTCCAATGAGACCCTTTACTTTATACCAGTATTTAAAGATGTAATGATTGATTTAGGACCTTGGTTTATTTTCATCAGTTATCTAGTCATGGTATCTTCTGTTAATGCTGTCAACATGACTGACGGCTTAGATGGTCTGGTGCTCATCCCCAGTGTTTTGATAATGACCGCTCTTACTATTTTTGCCTATGTTTTGGGAAATGTTGTTATTGCAGATTATTTGCAGATGCCTTTTATTCCCGACATGGGTGAGGTGGCAATATTTGGTGCTGCATATATAGGTGCTTGTTTAGGGTTTCTATGGTACAACACTTATCCTGCCGACATATTCATGGGCGACACTGGTTCAATGATGCTTGGAGCGGGCTTAGGTCTAATGGCTATTTTTGTGCGGCAAGAGATTGTATATTTCATAATGGCTGGTGTGTTTGTAGCCGAGACCTTATCGGTTATCATACAGGTTGGATTTTATAAACTTTATGGAACTAGAGTATTTAGGATGGCTCCTCTTCATCATCACTTTGAATTGATGGGAGTGCCAGAGCCCAAAGTGATAGTTAGATTTTGGATAGTAACTTTAATATTAGTCATGATAGGTATGGCAACCCTAAAGTTACGTTGATTATATGGAATTGGCAATGAACATAGCTAGTGATAGATTACGCCTGATAATTGGTATGGGAGAAACTGGTAAATCGGTTGCTACATATTTGCATGCTCAGAGAATGGCATTTATGTTAGCTGATACCAGGCACAACCCTCCCTATTTGGATAGCATCAAAAAATCTATGCCTGAAGTTAGGATGTATCTTGGTGATATTCCTAAGTCAGCAATGCAGATGGTGGATGAAGTGATATTAAGTCCTGGATTACCTTTATCTCATCCATTGGTGCAGATGGCGGTGGAGATGGACAAACATATTATTAGTGATATTGAATTATGGAGACGTTCAATCACTAAACCAGTTATCGCAGTTAGTGGCTCAAATGGTAAAAGTACAGTTGTCAGTTTATTATCTATGATGGCTAAATCTCAAGGGTTGAATGTGGCGAGTGGTGGTAATTTAGGTCGCCCAGTATTGGATATGGATACTCAAGTAGATGCGTATATCATAGAAGTTTCTAGTTTCCAACTTGACATAACTTCTAACCTTGCAGCTGATGTGGCCTGCCTATTAAATGTCACACCAGATCATATGGACCGTTATGAAAGCTTTCGCGATTATTACCAATCAAAGCAAAGGATATTTAATGACTGTAAAGCAGTGGTATACAACAAGAACGATAAATTAAGCGTTCCTCTTAATATGCCTGCAAATACTATATGCTTTAGTGGGGCTCAGCCAGACATAAAT
>JAAOII010000111.1 GCA_015163845.1 Candidatus Portiera sp. | reverse complement strand
TGGTATTGGCTTCTGTGGTGGAAAAGAAGTCCTCTAATAATCTAAAGAATTTGTTATCTGCCAACAGAGCATGTTTAATTATTTCAGCGAAACCGCAGGCAAGTTCTTCTGACGGTAGTTGAGCTAGAAACTCACTGCTAATTAGGACTGCCTTTGGTTGATGAAAAGCCCCTACTAAGTTCTTACCACTAGGCAAGTTTACCCCCGTCTTGCCTCCGATTGAAGCATCAACTTGGGCTAGTAAGGTCGTTGGCACTTGGATGCAGTTTATGCCCCGCATATAACTGGCAGCGGCATAGCCAACTAGATCAGTGGTGACTCCACCGCCTATGGCGATAAGGCAGGACTGACGTGATAAACCCAACTTGCTAATATCAGTGCAAACCTCTCCAATAGTATTGATATTCTTGTGTTCTTCCCCATCAGCTATTATTAGAGGGGGATGTTGGCAATTAAGTTGTTTAGCTAATTGTTCTAACTGCTTAGGATATAGATTATTGACTTGTTTATTGATTAGGATAACAAAATCATCGGTAGCTTTTAGGGATTCGCGCAAGGACTCTAGATGCTCACTCAGACGTGAAGCGAAATAGATGGGATAACTCCCGCGGCTATGTTGGACTATAATTGGCTCGTTCATAGTATTATTTTAATCCTATTATGGCGATATTGCAAAGCATCAATAGCAATTATTCAGATAAGTTCATAAAAAGACCAGGGTGGTGGCTAATTGCTGAGAATGTCCTATAATTAACTATGGATATAATCAAAGATTATTGGCAGTTATGTAAGCCAGGCGTAGTGTTGTTAATGATCATCACTTCTTTGACTGGAATGTTTTTGGCAGTCCCTGGCATACCGCCACTGAACGCTCTATTGTGGGGAAACCTTGGCATTGCTTTATGTGCTGGAGGGGCGGCAGCCATCAACCATACTATAGAGGGATATTTAGATCGCTTAATGAATCGCACTAAAGGACGCCCAGTAGCGAGCAAGCGTCTTACTAGTTTGCATGCGTCTATATTTGCTGGCGTCTTAGCGACTAGTGGTTTCGCCATATTGTTATTACTGGTTAATCCACTTACTGCCTATCTGACATTACTGTCATTAGTAGGTTATGCTTTTATATATACGACCTACCTAAAATGGGCAACTGTGCAGAATGTTGTTATAGGTGGTCTTTCGGGAGCCATGCCACCACTGCTGGGCTGGACTGCAGTTACCAATAGCATTGATGCTTATCCTTTAATCTTGGTGGCTATTATCTTTTTGTGGAATCCGCCGCATTTCTGGGCTCTGGTATTACAAAAGAAGAAAGAATATGCAAAAACAGGGATCCCGGTGATGCCAGTTATCTATGGTGATGAGGTAGCTCGATTGCATATAACCTTATATGCTATATTGACTTCTTTGTCTAGCTTCTTGCCTTTTATAATTCAATATGCTGGTGTCCTCTATCTTGGCGGAGCCATACTTATCAATTTACTCTGGGCTTACAGGGTGGTGCAGATTTGGAACCCAAAGATGACCCAGGCCCCCTATACTCTTTTCAAACACAGCATTAACTATTTAGGTATAGTATTTTTGTTGCTATTGCTGGACCACTGGCTGAATGGCTTTATGCCTCAGTGGTAGCTACTGACTAGGGGGCTATAGTATACCGAATAGATACTTTAGTGCACTGGCAAACATTGCTGTACCCAGAGGAACACCTATACCAATTATCCACTTATTTTGGTGATCCAAGAGTTTGTGAAGAATTTCTATATCTTTATGATGTAAGGCACCTTGTTCTCTAATCATGCCCTCTAGTAAAGTACCTTGCTCTTTAATCATAATAGCGAGTTTTAAAAAGTTCTCGTCCATATATGCTTTTTGTTCTCCAAACTGTGTATCTGTATGTGCTCTTTGTTTGTCAAACTGCGTATCCATATGCACTTTTTGTTTGTCAAACTGCGTATCTATATGTACTTTTTGTTTGTCAAACTTTGTCTCTGCCTTAGTGAACTGCGCATCTGCATGTGCTCTTTCTTTGGCAAACTTTATATCTGTGTATGCTCTTTCTCCAATAAATTTCTTATCTAGGTGGTTTTCTAAGCGGATAAAGCGTCCATCTATTTTAACAAAGCGTCCATCTGCTGCATCAAAGCGTTTGTTTATTTCAACAAAGCATCCATCTACTGCATCAAAGCGTTTGTTCGTATCAATACGCAGTTGATTAATAGATTTATCAATTACTTTGGCTTGTTCTATGTTCATACCAGAAGCTGTCAAGTTGAGTAGTGTTGGGTAGGGATGAGCGACTCGTTCATTTGGGCGGTCATCAATATCAATTGATTCTGATGCCGACTGTGATTTAAGTTGTGTAGCATTTCTATTCATAATTATATCAATTTTTTATTAAATATATTAAAAAAGAGTGATTTTTCTCGGTCAAAACTCTTAATATGACCCATTTCTACCTAACTTTACCACTTTAGCGGCATACTTTAATGGCGTTTTTTATTTCACCATATATATAATATAGGGGCGATAAAATATTTTTCAAGTGTTTAAGGATTAAATTAATGAAAAAAATTATAAATAGCAAGACCGAGTTACGCCTGTGGGGGAATGTTCTATAATGTTAATAATACTGGAGAGGTGCCTGAGTGGTTGAAAGGGCTCGCTTGGAAAGCGTGTATGTGGTGATCCTGCATCGAGGGTTCGAATCCCTCTCTCTCCGTTGCTATTATATATACAGATTGATAATAAATTTATGAGTAGAAATAAATGTGATAGTTGCTTGATGCCATTTAAGATGGACACTGGCAAACGAGAATCCGAAGAGTATTGTAGCTTATGCTATAAAGATGGCGATTTTGTATACAAAGGAAATGATATGAAAGAGTTCCAAGATATCTGCCATAAGGAAATGATTGAAAAAGGTATGAATCCTGGTTTAGCTCACTTATTTACCTTTGTTACAAGATTTGCACCGCGCTGGCGTAAAAAATAATTTGCCAGACCGATCCCAGAAATATCAAAGTTATTTAGCGAGTGGAGAGTCATCCGGACTAATGAACAGAACTGATAGAATTATACCAAGAAGATATGTCTAATAGCTATAAGCTAGGTGATCTAGGTGAACTTGTCAAGGATTGGCAACCGCCACCCGCACCTAGTGACCTGACCCTGCAAGGCAAACATTGCCTGCTTACACCACTTAACGAACAACATGGAGAAGCGTTATACTCCGCCTACCAGCTAGACCGAGAAAACATAAACTGGCGTTACTTGCCCTATGGACCTTATGATTCTCTTAAAGATTACTCGGCATGGATAAAGTCCGTGTCTAATAAAAGCGACCCTCTATTCTTCGCTGTGGCAAAAAATAATCTTGTGGCACCAAATGACTGGCTGGTAAGTGGCATAGCCAGTTATTTACGAATAACCCCAACGGCAGGAACTATAGAAGTTGGCTCCATTAATTTCTCACCAGCATTACAAGGGACTAGAGCGGCTACTGAGGCAATGTATCTGATGATGAAGTGGGCGTTTGATAAAGGATATAGACGTTATGAATGGAAGTGCAATGCACTTAATCATCGCTCACGTCTTGCTGCCCAACGACTGGGCTTTTCTTACGAAGGAATTTTTCGCCAAGCATTAGTTGTCAAAGAACGCAACCGCGACACAGCATGGTTTGCAGTAATTGATAAAGAATGGCACCAGTTACGTCAATGCTTTGAGAAGTATCTAGCTGATGATAATTTTGATGCAGACAACCAACAGAAGGTTTCTTTATCTTCCTTGACTTACCCGCTTTTATTCAAAACAGATACTTTAACAACTTAATAACTAGATAGCTGGAATATTATATGAAAATCCTTACTGCCGCTGCCCTACTCTTGACCTTTCTTGTCATAGTCCTTGGTGCTTATACTCGTCTGAAAGATGCTGGGCTGGGTTGTCCCGACTGGCCGGGATGCTATGGTACCTTGACAGTTCCGCAGAGTGCAGAACAAATTCAGGATAGTTTCCCAGATGTCCAACTTAATAGAGGCAAGGCGTGGATTGAGGTGGCGCATAGAATGGTTGCTGGTTCTCTCGGGTTATTTGTTTTCTTGCTCACCTTCCTGGATTTTCGTGCTAGCCGAAGACATAAGTATAAGATGTCGCGGATATTGATATTTGCCAGCTTAATGGTGGTGGGGCAGTCCTTGCTGGGGATGTGGACGGTAACTTTACAGCTACTGCCTCAGGTGGTAACTGCTCATTTATTTGGTGGTTTGACGATTCTTTCTCTGCTATTTTTGCGTTTAGCTCATCTGCATCTTAATCCGCTTAATTCTCTTGGCCCTCATAATCCTGAAGAGGCAAGTAGGCCTGAAAAAAACTCCCAGCAAAAGTCGCAGATAATAACTTATGGTTATGTGGGACTAGCATTGGTCATAATGCAAATATTCTTGGGTGGCTGGGTATCAACTAATTATGCGTCTTTGGCTTGTACTGATTTTCCTCTGTGTAATGGAGAGTGGGTACCGCCTAGTGACTTCGGGAGTGGTTTCAATCTGCTACATCCGATTGGAGAGAATTATGAGGGTGGAGTCCTTAATGATTCAGCTCAAGTCGCAATTCACTGGGCACACAGGGTGGGTGCCTTGCTGGTGACTTT
>JAAOII010000110.1 GCA_015163845.1 Candidatus Portiera sp. | reverse complement strand
TAGTTTCCAACAAGTTTGTCTGTTGTTTCAAGCATAATTTGACAGGTATTTGACAAGTAACTGACAGATAATTAATATATTAGAACAAAAAACTTTTCAATAGCAGCTTAATCTTGTCGCTTAGGTCTTGATTTTTTCAAATTCGCCCCCATAAATATACTATGGATATAAATATGAACAAGGGGATAATAAATAAGAGGGCAAGATTATGAAGCTAGATAAATACACCAAAAGCTTAGTACAAGGTCTAGAGGCAGCTCAGGCACTTGCCATAGAAAATGATAATACCACTTTAGAGCCAGCCCATTTAATTATATGTCTGTTAGATAATCAAGATGGCATAACTTCACGTCTTATTGATAAACAGGATATTTCCGTAGATCTAGTCAAGGACAAGTTCAAAGAGTTGCTCGAGCAATCACCAAAAATAACCACTGATAATTCTGTTGCTAATTTAGGAGCATCACGCAGTTTCGTCAAGTTCATTAATAGTATTGAAAAATATGCTAAAGATAATGGCGACACTTATGTTTCTGGGGAGTGGGCTTTGCCAGCATTATTTGACCTTGGAGGAAAGGAGAAACGACTACTAAGTGCATTGGGCATCAATAAAGATAAATTATTACAGGATCTAAAGACCATTCGTGGCTCCAACAAAGTAGATAATGGACAACAAGAAAGTGGCGACAGTGCTTTAGAAAAATACACCATCAACCTAACTGAAAAAGCCGCCAAAGGTGAATTAGATCCTGTCATAGGCAGGGATAATGAAATTAGAAGTGCCATTCAGGTCCTCCAAAGAAGGCGTAAAAATAATCCAGTATTAATAGGTGAACCGGGTGTTGGCAAGACCGCCATTGTCGAGGGCTTAGCTCAAAGAATAGTTAACCGTGATGTGCCACAATCCATGCATTCCAAAGATGTTTTATCCCTGGATATAGGTGCTCTATTATCTGGGACTAAGTTCCGCGGCGATTTTGAAGAGAGAGTCAAGCTACTACTAAAGGAACTTAATCAACGCAAAGGAGAGGTCATCTTATTCATAGATGAGATTCATACTTTAGTAGGTGCAGGTAAAAGTGACGGCGCCATGGACGCTGGTAACATGTTAAAGCCGGCCTTAGCCAGGGGTGATCTACATTGTGTGGGTGCCACAACTCTAGATGAATATCGCCGTCACATTGAGAAAGACGCTGCTTTGGAAAGACGTTTTCAAAAGGTCTTTGTCGGTGAACCAACTAGTGAAGATACTGTGGCAATTTTACGTGGACTAAAAGAAAAATATGAAGTTCACCATGGTGTAGACATAACTGATTCTGCCTTATTAGCTGCGGTACGTCTTTCTGTCCGCTATATCAGCGACAGACGTTTACCTGATAAGGCAATTGATTTAGTGGATGAAGCAGCAAGTCGTATCCGCATGGAAATGGATTCAAAGCCAGAGAAGTTAGAGATAGCTGAACGTGAGTTGATTAAGATGAAGATAGAACAAGAGGCACTCAAGCAAGAAGAGGACCCAGTTTCCAAGAAGCGGCTCCAAGAATTACAGCAAGAACTTGAACAAAAAGAAAAAGAGTTTGCTGAGTTGGATGAAATATTTAGGCAAGAGAAAGCAAAATTACAAAGTTCCCAAGACATTAAGAGTGAATTGGACCAAGCAAGAATGGAACAAGAAAATGCTA
Source organism: Candidatus Portiera sp. (assembly GCA_015163845.1). Lineage (GTDB taxonomy): Bacteria > Pseudomonadota > Gammaproteobacteria > CBDBNL01 > JAAOII01 > JAAOII01. The sequence continues at coordinate 5,852 of JAAOII010000110.1, read as the reverse complement.
ATCGCAATGGCGACTTAACAAAAGTTGCTGAACTGCAATACAGCACCATTCCCAACCTTGAAAAGAAACTTCAAGATTCCCTAGATATCCAAGCCGTTAATAAGGATGCGAAAACATCTTCCCAAACATCTAAAGCTGGCGTGCAAATTCGTAGTAAGGTTACTGAGGCAGAAATAGCTGAAATGGTAGCTAACTACACAGGCATACCAGTAGCAAAAATGCTCAGCGGTGAAAAGACCCGTCTTATACACATGGAAGATGAATTAATGGCTGCTTTGATTGGCCAAGAAGAGGCAATAACTGCAGTTGCGGATACTATAAGACGTTCACGTTCTGGCATGGCAGATCCAGATAAGCCCGGCGGTTCTTTTCTATTTTTAGGCCCCACTGGTGTGGGCAAGACCGAGATGTGTCGCACCTTAGCCAATTTCCTATTTGATAGCCCGTCTGCAATGGTGCGTTTGGATATGTCGGAATATATGGAAAAGCATAGTGTTTCACGTTTAGTGGGAGCTCCTCCAGGTTATATTGGACATGATGAAGGAGGGCAACTCACCGAAGCAGTGAGGCGACGTCCCTATTCATTGATATTGCTTGATGAAGTAGAAAAGGCACACCCTGATGTATTTAACCTAATGTTACAAGTATTAGATGATGGTAGATTAACTGATAGTCAAGGTAGAGTGGTTGATTTTCGCAACTGCATCATAGTTATGACCTCCAATCTTGGTTCAGATGATATACGCAAGTTCAACGATGAAGATTATGATGTTTTGCATGAGATAGTAATGCAGCATGTTAACAAACACTTTAGACCTGAATTCATCAACCGTATAGATGACATAATAATTTTTCGCACACTCCAACAAGCACATATCAGGAACATAGCCACTATCCAGATTGACTTATTAGCAAAACGTTTGCTAGAACAACAAAACAATAAGTTATGTGTTACTGATAAGGCATTGGATGCCATCTGTGAAATTGGCTATGATGAGGTCTATGGAGCAAGACCACTTAAGCGAGCCATTCGCAAACATCTTGAAAATCTATTAGCTAGCAAAATATTGGCTGGTGAGATCAAGGATTCTGGCGAAACAACTATTGACTACAAAGACAAAAACTTCTACTTGAATGTTCTATAATAGTAGTAAGTTATGCGTGATCACAAAAAACAAACTCAAGGAACCTACTCCAATAAAGGAGCCGACTATATTAGTAAAATTGCCAAAGAGGCAAGAATTGCTTCTCGCGAGTTGGCAAGCGCCCCATCGCAGTTAAAAAATGCTGCTTTATTGAGAGCAGCAGTTCTTATTAATAAGCATGTTGATGAATTAATTGCTGTCAATGGCAAAGACATGGCAGCGGCAAAACAAAATGATCTAGCGCCGGCCTTATTGGACCGTTTAGAACTCACTCAACCAAGGATTGATGCGATGATTGAATCTCTTGAGAAAGTAGCATCTTTGGATGACCCCATAGGGTCCATGGATTCTGTTAGATATATGCCTAGCGGGATTAAAATCGGCAGTATGCGAGTCCCTCTTGGAGTGGTTGGGATTATATATGAATCCCGTCCCAATGTCACTGTGGAAGCAGCATCATTATCTCTGAAGTCGGGCAATGCATGTATTTTACGTGGCGGATCAGAAGCATTTCACTCCAATCAAATACTATCAAAAATATTACGTGAGGCGCTTGATGACTCTGGTTTACCGGCCGCAGCAATAACCCAACTAGAGGCAACTGACCGTAGCTTAATAGGTCAACTAATAGGTTCCACAGAATATTTAGATGTTCTCATTCCGCGTGGCGGGAAAGGTCTCATAGAAAGAATAAGCAAAGAATCAAAAGTCAATGTTATTAAACATCTGGATGGTAATTGTCATGTATACCTAGACAAACAGGCGGATATTGCCATGGCAGTCAAGGTTGCAGTTAATGCTAAAACCAGACGCTATGGAGTATGTAATGCCATGGAAACCTTATTAGTGCATAAGGATGTGTCTGCAAAAGCATTACCTAAAGTGGCAGATGAATTATCTGAACATAAGGTTGAGCTACGTGGTTGTAGCAAGACCCGTGATATTCTTATCAACTACCAAGTAAAAGAGGCAACTGAGAATGATTGGTTTGAAGAATATTTAGCACCTATATTAGCCATCAAGGTGGTGGATGACTTTCAAGAGGCGGTAAATCATATTAATCACTATGGTTCAATGCACACTGATGCAATAATTACAGATGATAAGACCACTGGCGAAAAGTTTATTCAGCAAGTTGACTCAAGTTCAGTGATGTGGAACGCCTCTACTAGTTTTGCTGATGGTTTTGAGTATGGTTTAGGTGCAGAAGTTGGTATATCCACTGACAAGTTTCATGCACGTGGTCCAGTTGGGCTGGAAGGACTAACTACTAAAAAATATGTAGTTATTGGTGATGGCAGTATCCGTCCCTAAACTCTCGCCATTCATAACCTTTAATAATTTTGACATCTTATGCTTTCTTAGGCGGTTCATTTGACCCAATTCATCTTGGTCATATGACAGTTCTTGCTGAAATACAGAAAAAAATTGATTTTACTAGATTATCATTTTTACCTTACAATATTTCTCCAACCAATAAGACCCCCATTGCCCCCCCTACTAAACGTTTAGCTATGGTGCGTTTAGCCATTAGTTCATTTAGATCATCTATGAATGCTGCTCAAAACCTAGATATAGAAGAAGTTGATATTCAGCGTGATACTCCTGCCTATACTTATTCTTCTTTAAGAGATCTCCGGCGCTTATATGGAGAGGAGTGTCATATAAGTTTTATCATGGGAGATGATTGCTATGCCACCTTGGATTCATGGCATAGATGGGATGAGTTATGTGACTTTACTAATTTGCTTATTATAAATCGTGATGACGCAAAACCTCACGAGGAAGTAATTAATCATGAAAGGCAACGTATAGTTCTAGATTTATCTAGCCCGACTGAGAAAAAAGATTTTTTAAAGCATAGCCGAGGGTGCATTGCCAAGTTGTCTCTAACTCCCGTAAAAATATCTTCCTCATCTATCAGACATAGCTTAGCTAATAAAGAAGATGTATCGGACTTTATTATGCCACCAGTAATTAACTATATTAAAAAACATAACTTATATGCCTAAATTAATGACGAGTGATAAAGCCCTGCAGTTAATTCTTGCAGAAATTGATGAGATCAAAGGTGACAACCCGATTGCCGTGGACGTGAGAAAGTTTACCGATATTACCGACCACATGTTAGTAGTTGGTGGACGTTCCAGCCGTCACATTAAAGCCATTTCTGAGAGAATCAAAGAAATTGCTAAAAAGAATAAATTAGATATCTTGGGGTCCGAGGGCGAAGAAGATAAAGAATGGATTCTTCTTGATTTGAATATAGTAGTTGTGCATGTAATGTCGTCTGCTGCTAGAGAACTTTATCAATTAGAGTCCTTATGGAGTGTTTCCCCAGATTAGACCTTAAGGGTATTAATAAAAACATCTATTAATGGCACTACTTTTAAGTCGCGAGATAACAAATCAGGCTCAAGAGAATAGAATCTTTAAGGTGCGACTGAAGATTATTACCGTTCTATTAGTTTTCAGCTTTGCCTTGATTTTAATGAGAGTGGGCTATCTACAAATTATCAATCGTGCTGAGCAAGTTAGCCGCTCAGATGCTTATCACATAAGGTTTCGTGCTATACCACCTGAAAGAGGATTGATATATGATTCTCAGGGGCAGGTGCTAGCAGGTAACCGCTTGTCCTATGCTTTGTATATCAATCCACTCAAGATTGATAAGTCCATTGATTTACTAGTTCAAGATATTTCTGATTTAGTGGGGTTGCAGGATGAGAGTATTGATGACTTCTATAAGGATATAAGCCGAGGGCGACGACATAACAAATTATTTTTACTCCATAAGCAACTTACTGAGGAGGAGATTGCTCGCATAATGGTCAACCGCTATAGGTTGCCTGGGATAGAAATTCAACCTCAGTTCCAAAGATTTTATCCATTAAAAGAAATAGTTAGCCATGTAATAGGTCATACTGGAAGAATAACTGAGGAAGATCAATTAATCATTGATGAGTTTCAATATCGTGGTCTGGACTCCATTGGTAAATTAGGTGTTGAGGCATTTTACGAACAATCTCTTAAAGGGGAATCTGGTACCGAAGAGGTTGGAGTGAATGCTTATGGCAGAGTTGTTGAAGTATACCGCCAACAAACACCTACTAAAGGCAATGATGTTAAACTTTGGCTAGATAGTGATTTACAGGAGTTTGTTTGGACTAGATTAGGTAACAGAACTGGTGCAGTAATTGTTGCGGACACTAAAAGTGGCGGTATTTTATCCATGGTTAGTAAACCATCTTATGATAATAATCTCTTTGTTACCGGTATTAGTCAAAAAGAATTTGACGTTTTACGTTTAAACAAAAAGGCCCCACTATTGAATAGGGCTGCTGCCGGTCGTTATCCACCCGGTTCTACTATTAAACCATTTTATGCAATAACGGCATTAAAGAATAAAGTGGTTACTCCAGGTTTCAAGATATTTGATAAGGGCTACTTTAAACTTCCTAATAGCGATATAGTATTCCGTAATTGGAAAAGGAGAGGACATGGTAAAGTTAATTTGCGGCGTGCCATCAGAGTATCCTCAGACACATATTTTTATACCTTAGCTAACCTTATGGGATATGAGATTATGCGCGAGGGCTTGCAAAGCTTCGGCTTCGGCAAGACCGCAGCTCTTGATGTACATAATGAGCTAAATATAGCTTTGCCAGATAGTTCATGGAAAATTAATCACTATAATCTGCCATGGTTTCCAGGAGACACAATCAACATGGGCATAGGGCAAGGATATCTCGTATCTTCTCCTATGCAATTAATTACTGGAACTTTAATCTTAGCTAATAGAGGTAAAGATGTTAGGCCGCGTCTGGTAAAAAGTGTTGGGGGGGAGGATATTTATCCACCAGTATCTAAAATTGCAGTCGCTACCTCTAACTCTCATTGGGATTTGGTCCATGCTGGGATGGAGGATGTTTTACATAGTAAAGAAGGAACGGCTAAAAGAGCCGGTAAAGGTGCGCCTTATAAAATTGCTGGTAAAACAGGAACTTCTCAAGTTGTATCACTAAGATTTATTGAGGAGATCCGCCGCAACAAGGGTAAGGTCAAAGAAGAATGGCTAGACCATGCTTCTTTTATTGGCTTTGTCCCTGCCTCTGCACCTAAGTATGCCATAATAGTGGTCTTGGAAAATGGTGGATCTGGTTCCAAGGCGGCTTTACTAGCCCGCGAAATAATGGATTATCTTATTGTTGGTATTGATAAAGTAGGTTTGTTAGATGGTAACTAATATACTAAGACGCGATATCAATATCAAAAGATCTTTATGGTCCCGATTGATGCGTTTGGATGCTCCAAATGTGGACATGCCAATATTGCTATTGATAATAATCCTGATGATAATAAGTTTATTTACTATCTATAGTTCTAGTGGAGGGAACGCCTTCTTGGTTGCTAAACAAGCGGCATTCTACTGCATAGGTTTTGTTGTGATGTTCTTGGTAGCAAGGTTTGAGGTTTATTATTTTCGTAATCTATCCTTCACCTTATACGCATTTGGAGTATTTTTATTATTGCTCACTTTATTTATTGGACTAGAAATTAATGGGGCGACTAGATGGATTGATCTGGGACCAGTCAATTTTCAGCCATCGGAGTATATGAAAATTGTTTTGCCTCTAACTATATGTTCAGTTCTAACCTATAAGCCCCTACCCATTTCCTTGCATCAACTTATTGCTATTATTGGTT
>JAAOII010000109.1 GCA_015163845.1 Candidatus Portiera sp. | reverse complement strand
TGGACGGGATCATGCTGGAGTCGGTGACTATTATGATAAGTTTGCCGCCCATAGAATATTTGATGAAATAGAAGCAGATGCTCTGCTCATCAAACCACTCAAACTTGATTGGACTTTCTGGTGTGTTAAGTGCGAAGCAGTAACTTCAACCCGCACCTGCCCTCATAGTGATAAAGACAGATTACTAATATCAGGAACCGAATTACGACGTTTGTTTAGTCAAGGCGAAGAAATCCCGCCAGAGTTCAGTCGACCTGAGGTGTTAGAGATATTACGTGAATATTACGCAATCAGTAAATAATACTATTAATACTATATAATAGGTTTATGATGAAAAAAATTATTACATGGTTGCTTTCTCTATGGATTGCTTTTGTATTTATACAATCACTATTATTCAAGTTTACCGACTCCCCTGAAACCCAGCATATATTTGGTACTATAGGTGCTTGGATGAGCACTAATTTCTTAGCCCCCTTAAGTGAGTTTTTTACTGCCTATGGTGGATATACCATCGGAAGTTTTGAATTGATTGCTTCCGTATTGTTGATAATTCCTGGAACTACTCGTTCTCTCGGTGCTTTATTAGCAATAGGTCTTATGACTGGAGCAATATTCTTCCACCTTTTTACACCGCTTGGCGTCAATGTCCAAGGTGATGGCGGGGTATTATTCTACATGGCTTGTTCAGTGTGGCTTTCTGGTTGGATAGTTTTCTACTTACAACAATCTACTTCTAAAAGAAGGTCTTATTTCTAGTCCTTTTTGATAGAATTGTTGAATAGCAAAAGATAAATATCGCCCAACTTTAATAACCATGGAATGACCCTAGCACTAGACATTAACCGTCTTTGTAAAACTTACAAAGGTGGCATGGAAGCCATACGTGATGTAGATCTCCAGGTAAAAGATGGCGATTTCTTTGCTTTGTTAGGAGAGAATGGTGCTGGCAAGAGTACTACCTTAGGTATTGTTTGTTCTCTAGTTAATAAGACCTCTGGTTCAGTATCTATATTTGGTTATGACATAACCACTCAAGCGTCTTTAGCCAAAAGACAAATTAGCATAGTCCCACAGGAGTTCAACTTCAATAACTTTGAGAGAGTCAAAGATATTCTTTATCAACAAGGTGGATATTATGGTCTACCCCCATCTTTAGTAAAAGAACGTGCTACAAAGTACATGAAGAAACTTGGGCTGTGGGATAAGCGGAAAGAACAATCACGCACTTTATCTGGCGGGATGAAAAGAAGATTAATGATAGCTCGTGCACTGGTTCATGAACCACGTTTGCTAATATTAGATGAACCTACAGCTGGTGTAGATATTGAAATACGTCATTCAATGTGGGAGTTCCTAACTGAAATAAACAAACAAGGCACGACGATTATTCTTACCACTCACTATCTAGAGGAGGCAGAGCAGTTATGTCGCAATGTTGCAATCATCCACAAAGGCAGCATCATACAAAATACGAGCATGCGCAATTTGCTCCATCAGTTGAAAGGTCAAACCTACATAGTAGAAAGTTCTCATACCCTGCCCAATGAAGTAAATGGTGACTTTTATAAGTCCCATAGAATTGACGACAATTTTTTAGAAGTTCATCTGAACACAGATTATAAACTAAACGATTTGTTCAAAGATTTAGATAGCAAAGGTATAGACATCAGTAGCATAGATCTCAAGGACAATCGTTTAGAAAAAACCTTCATTGAATTAACCAAATAACCAAATGAGCTTCTCAGAACTATTTAACTCTTTTTATACCATCTTCTACAAGGAAGTAGCCCGTTATCTGCGATTATGGAAACAAACATTCGTGCCGCCCATAATTACAATGTCTCTTTATTATGTCATTTTCGGTAATCTCATAGGACCACGCATAGGGGAAATGGACGGATATGACTATATGTCATTCATCGTGCCGGGCTTGGTAATGTTGTCTGTTATTACTGGCTCTTATGGCAATGTGGTATCATCTTTCTATGGCAATAAATTCCAAAGATCTCTGGAAGAGATTTTGGTATCCCCCACCCCCAGCTTCATTATCTTCTTGGGCTTTTGTGTGAGTAGTGCCATTCGCGGTATATTAGTCGGTATCATAGTGATTTTAGTGTCTCTATTTTTCACCGAACTAAAAATACATAGCTTAGGTGCAGTAGTCCTAGTTGCCTGCTTAACTTCTTTTATGTTTTCAGCAATGGGTATGATCAATGCAATATATGCTAATAGTTTTGATGACATAACCATCATTCCTAACTTTGTGCTAACTCCCCTGACCTACTTGGGAGGGATTTTTTACTCTATAAAATTACTGCCAGAGTTTTGGCAAGATGTGTCCCTACTAAACCCCATGCTATACATAGTCAATGCTTTCCGCTATGGTATGCTCGGTAAGAGCGACATACCTCTTTTGCATGCTTATTCCATAATAATTATATTCACCATAGTTTTATCGGCGGCATGTATCTATATGTTGGATCGTGGCATAGGAACTAGAAGTTAATAGCAGATAATATTATTGACAGCATGTCTGTCCATACTGATAAACCTAAAAGAGAATCGCGGCTAATCATAAAGATCTGCGGCATCCGCGACTCAGACAACTTACAACATGCCATCCAAGCAGGAGCCAATGCCATTGGTTTCATGCAAGTGCCAACTAGCCCACGTTATATTACTGCCGAGGAAGCTGGCGCCTTAAGGAAAGAAATCACTGCCCACAATAATGATTTTAATAGTAAGGTCTTAGCAGTAGCAGTCGTAGCCAACCAAGACCAAGCAGAAGTAAAGAATATCCTAGAGCTAGTCCAACCCGACTTGGTGCAGTTCCATGGTGATGAAAGTGAGGATTTTTGCCAATCATTTAGTATTCCCTATATCAAAGCCATCCAAGCAACCAGTGCTGAGGATATTCGTGTCGTCGTCGCCAAATACCCCAGTGCCAATTACCTACTGTTGGATAGCCCAACGACATTACTCGGGGGCAGTGGACAGGTCTTTAACTGGAACAGAATCCCTCAAGCGGGTGCAAGCAAAGATAGCCCTTTAGTAGATAAACTAATCATAGCTGGTGGGCTCAATGCCCGCAATGTCACTGAGCTATTACAGATGGTAAAGCCAGCTGGAGTAGATGTAAGTAGTGGTGTGGAAGAAGCCCGTGGCATCAAGAACCCGCGGATGATGAAAGAGTTTGTAGCTGCTGCTCAAACCTTGAGCTAGCTAGTTAAATTCTTTAATTATTATCGTCTAACAGTGGTTTTAGGTCTTGGCATTCTGCGGCGCTTAACCTTGGACCGAGATGGCTGATTACTTTGCCAGCTGCTTGGGAAGCAAATTTAGCAGCTACTTCATAACTAAATCCCCTTTCATATATGGCATATAAGAAGGCACCAGCATAGGTGTCACCAGCACCTAAAGTATCCACTACTTGGGCTTTGGCGGCTGGTAAACTAATTAACTGGTCCGCCTCTTTGCTATCCGCTTGACGTTTTAGAATTGTTGCGCCCTGCTCTCCTCTAGTTAGGACCAAGCATTTGATGTTTGCGGGGAAGAAAGCAAAAATATCTTCTAATTCTTCTTTGCCAGTATAGTTTTTATATTCTTCGTAATTGCCAAATAATATGTCAACTCGGCCATCAAGTGCTTTTTCTAGATGCTCACGACAATAGGTAACCATTGACACATCAGACAAGCTTAGACAAATAAATATGTCACTCTGACGGGCTGCGTCTAAATATGTCAAGAGAGTTGCTCGTGGCTTATCACTTGCTAGCATATAGGACTCTGAGTAGATAACTTGGAAGCCATACAAGTTAGTAGCTGCCTCGCCTTCCTTTAGTTGTAGTTGTTCGTTGATGCCTAAATTGGTCATCATGGTGCGATCTTTATCTGGGCTGATCAATGCTAAGCAACGACCTGTTGCTTCGTCTAAAGAATGTTCTGCTGCAGTTATGTCTAAGTTTAGATCACGTAACTCTTGTAAAAAGAATTCGCCACTTTCGTCTTTCCCGACTATGCAATGGGTGCCTCCATGTCCGCCCAAACGAGCATAGGTTATGAGGGAGTTCATGGCTGAGCCGCCTCCCTCTCTTTGGTATTTTAGGTCTTGGTTAAGTGATGTGAATGCTTGCTCAAATGTGGCGGTATCTGCCAAAGTCATTTGTCCCTTTGTTATGCCGAGAACTTCAAGTTGCTCTTGCTTGACTTCAAACTCATAGTCAACCAAAGCACTGCCAAGACAATAAATTCCTTTAGAGGATTGATTACTCATATATTCCTAAATGTATTAATATATGGTATATATTTGTGCAAAGATAATATCAAAGAATTGATACTAATCTAATAGCGATAAGTTTCTGGCTTGTAAGGTCCTTTTATATCAAGACCAAGATAGTCCGCTTGCTCTTTAGTTAATTCACTAAGATCAGCACCAAGTTTTTCAAGGTGCAATCTTGCAACTTCTTCATCAAGTAGCTTGGGTAATACATATACTTTGTTTTCGTAATTCTTGTAGTTCTTCCACAATTCTAATTGTGCCAATACTTGGTTGGTGAAAGAAGTTGACATGACAAAACTGGAGTGTCCAGTAGCACAAGCCAAATTAAGCAATCTGCCTTCTGCTAATAATATGACTTCTTTGCCACCGGGTAACTGCACCTTATCAACTTGTGGTTTGATATTAGTCCATTCATGCTGTCTGAGTTTGGACGTCTCTATCTCTGAGTCAAAATGACCGATATTGCCAATGACTGCTTTATCTTTCATTTTCAAGATGTGTTCATAATTAATTACATTGACATTGCCACTGGCAGTGACAAATATATCAGCATCTTCTACTAGGCTCTCTAATTTAACAACTTGGTATCCTTCCATGGCAGCTTGTAGCGCACATATAGGATCTACTTCAACTACATAGACCACCGCACCAAAATTGCGTAGGGATTGAGCACAGCCCTTACCAACATCACCATAACCAATAATTACTGCCTTCTTGCCAGCAATCATTAGATCGGTGGCACGCTTGATGCCATCTAATAGTGATTCACGACAACCATAAAGGTTATCAAATTTAGATTTAGTAACCGAATCATTGACATTGAAAGTAGGAACTTTCAATTCTCCTTTAGCTTCCATCTCATTGAGAATGCGCACACCCGTAGTGGTTTCTTCTGACAATCCACGAATGTCTTCCAACAGATGCGGGTAGTCCTTATGGACTACAGCAGTTAGGTCTCCGCCATCATCTAAAAGCATGTTGGGAGTCCAGCCATCTGGTCCTTCTATGGTTTGTTTAACACACCAGTCATATTCTTCTTCTGTTTCACCCTTCCAAGCAAATACTGGAGTCCCTTCCACAGCTATGGCTGCGGCTGCATGATCTTGGGTTGAAAATATGTTGCAGGAAGACCAACGGACTTCAGCACCTAGCTGTTGTAGGGTCTCTATTAATACTGCTGTTTGAATTGTCATGTGTAAACATCCAGTTATGCGTGCTCCTTTGAGTGGAGCATCTTTAGCAAATTTTTCACGTAAAGCCATTAGTCCAGGCATTTCATTTTCAGCTAATATGATCTCAGCACGTCCCCATTCGGCAAGAGATAGGTCAGCAACTTTATAGTCGCCTTCTGGCGTGGTTTGTTTAATGTTTGATTGGTTCATTGTTCTATGTACGTTCTATGTTTAATAATTAGTTAGGTTGATAGTTATTCTTAGAAGTTATAGTTTCCCATAGGCCAGTAGCAAGACCAGATCCCACATTAAAGGGCAGAGAGTAGAAAGGATTTATATCCTTGATAGAATAGTCAACTATATTTTCAATTCCGGTTTTTTCTTTGATGATCTCATCAAAATATCCCACATCATCAACTAGACCAATATCTAATGCTTGATCCGAGAAAAATATTTGACCACTAAAGATATCTGGATTGTCTTGATCAATTCTTTTACCTCTGCCATCTATGACATCTTCTATGAAATACTCATGAACCTTATCAAGTATATACTGGAGTTTGGCTTCATGTTCAGGATTACGCGGAGCAAAAGGACTCAATGCATCTTTGTTTTTACCAGCTGTATATATTCGGTAATCAATGCCATATTCATCTAAAAGATCTTGGAATCCAAAATAAGCGGTTATTACACCAATGGATCCAACCAAACTCATTGGATGACAATAGATCTCATCAGCAGCCGAAGATATGTGATAAGCGGCTGAAGCACCAACATTTTGTATGTAGGCATAGACCTTCTTGTCTGGATTTTCTTCACGCAGTTTAACTATTTCATTATAGATAGAGGAAGACGTCTTGGGACTACCGCCACCGCTATCTACCGAAAGCACTATCGCCTTGGCATTTTTATTTTCAAAAGCATCTTCCAGAGCACTTTTTACGGGTGAATACTGGACCAGAAGTTCTCCGCGAGAATGAATGTCTTCTCCCACGACTGGACCTTTTATTGCTATAAGAGCTACATGAGGTTTACTCTTATCTCCTGGTTCATCATCTGGCAATAATGATTCATAAGATAATACATTTACTAAGATCACACCAATTATCAATAGGTATGCCAATCTAAAGAAATTTTTCCACCGACGAGCACGAACATTCTCACGCAATGACGCATCCAGAGTATTGGATATTACTCCCCAAGCATCTTCAGGGACATTCTTAGGGCGTCTAAATAATGGCATCATGCTTCTTCTCGGATTTCTATCGCTTCTTGGGTTTCTATCGCTTCTTGGGTTTCTGTCGCTTCTTGGATTTCTGTCGCTTCTTGGATTTCTATCGCTTTTTTCGATTCTTTGATTGCCTGGATTTCCTCTCGGGCGTCTATTTCTATCTTCCATGATAAAGTTTTGTGGTTAAGTTTTAGTTATATTGAATAATGTGTAAACTACTTATGTTTAAGCAGCTAAACGTTTAAGAACAAAATGGAGTATGCCACCACATTGGTAATATTTTATTTCCTGTGGGGTGTCTATTCGCACTTTTGCTTGAAAATCTTTGTTATTGCCGTTTTTGTCAGTTGCAGTTACAGTTACCTCTTTGGCAGAACCGCCATTGATACCTTTTATGCTATAGGACTCTGTGCCGTCTAACCCTAGGGATTCTGCATTTTGGCTTTCTACGAACTGCAACGGTAGTATGCCCATACCAACTAAATTGGTACGGTGAATTCTTTCAAAACTCTCAACTATGACTGCTTGAATGCCTAATAGCAAGGGTCCCTTGGCAGCCCAGTCCCTTGATGAACCAGTGCCATATTCCTTGCCAGCTATAATGATGCTTGGCACCTTATCCTGCTTATATTTCATTGCCGCATCATATATACTCATTTGTTCATTGCTGGGAATATGAATTGTGTAGCCGCCTTCTACTCCGGGGACTAATAAATTGCGTAATCTTATGTTGCCGAAAGTTCCACGCATCATCACCTCATGATTGCCACGTCTAGAACCATAAGAATTAAACTCGGATGGTGGAATATCCAATGACTTCAAGTAATCACCAGCGGGGCTATCTTCTTTGATGCTTCCAGCTGGGGATATGTGATCTGTGGTAACTGAATCACCAAGCTTGGCAAGAACTCTAGTATTCTCTATTGAATCTTGAGAACTGCGATCAATATTCATATCGACAAAGAAGTCCGGCTTACGCACATAAGAAGAGTCGGCATCCCACTCATAATTCTTACCTCCAGTAGCAGATAATTCAATCCAATTTTCTTCTCCATCAAAAATAGTTGCGTAGGTGCGTTTAAATTGGTCTTGGCTAACCGATTTTTCAACAACTTGCTTTATCTCTTCGCTAGTGGGCCAGATGTCGCGTAAAAATACTTCCTTGCCCTCTGCATTGACTGTCAGGGGTTCATTATAGGGGTCAAAATCAACTCTACCCGCCAAGGCATAGGCAACAACTAAAGGAGGCGATGCTAAGTAATTCATTTTAGTGGCAGGATGAACTCGCCCTTCAAAGTTACGATTGCCAGATAACACCGCAGATACATTTAAATCATTGTCTGAAATTGCTTGAGATATTTCTTTTGCCAAAGGACCTGAATTACCTATGCAAGTAGTGCATCCATAACCCACCAAGCCAAAGCCCATTTGAGCAAGGTCATCATAAAGATTGGCTTTTTCTAAATATTCAGTGACAACTTTTGATCCAGGTGCCAAAGATGTCTTAACCCATGGCTTGGGTTTGACGCCAAGTTCTCGTGCTTTTCTCGCCACCAAACCAGCTGCTATCATCACATAGGGGTTGGAGGTGTTAGTGCAAGATGTGATTGCTGCTATGACCACAGAACCATCACGCATAGTAATTTCTTTGCCGTCTTTAGTGATAGTACACTCCTTAACTTGAGCATTTAAATTCTTTTGGAAGTTCTCTTTTACTTTGCCTATGGCAATTCTGTCTTGAGGTCTCTTAGGTCCAGCCATGCTAGGTTCAACTTCATCCAAGTTAAGTTCTACATTTTCACTGTAAATGGTTTTCTTATTCTCATCATAGAACATTCCCTGTTTCTTATAATAGGTCTCAACCAGTTTTACTAGTGAATCACTGCGGTTGCTAAGCTTCAAGTATTTGAGAGTTTCATCATCAATGGGGAACATTGCACAGGTAGCACCAAACTCAGGAGACATATTACCTATGGTAGCACGATCTGCTAAAGTCAAGGATCTTATGCCTTGTCCATAGAACTCAACGAACTTGCCAACCACTCCATGCTTACGGAGTTTTTCAGTTATAGTTAGAACTAAGTCAGTAGCTGTGATGCCCTGTTGCATTGTGCCGGTCAACTTAAATCCAACAACTTTAGGCAATAGCATGGAAATGGGTTGCCCCAACATTGCTGCCTCTGCCTCAATTCCACCTACTCCCCAAGCCATGACACCTAAACCATTCACCATGGTAGTGTGTGAGTCGGTGCCCACTACAGTATCTGGATAAACATAACTGCCATCATTGGTTTCTTTAACGAAGGCAACCCTGGATAAAAACTCAAGGTTTACTTGGTGAACTATGCCTGCTCCTGGAGGGACAACTCTAAAGTTATCAAATGATTCTTGTCCCCACTTAAGAAACTGGTATCTTTCTTTATTGCGTGAATATTCTAATTTTGTATTGAACTTAAGAGCATCTGCCGAGCCAAATTTATCTACTTGGACTGAGTGGTCAACGACTAATTCCACTGGTTGCAGTGGGTTAATTTTATCTGGGTCTTTACCAAGTAAACTCATGGCATCACGCATTGCCGCCAAATCAACTATGGCTGGAACTCCTGTGAAATCCTGTAATAAAACTCGGGCAGGAGTGTAGGAAATTTCTTTATCTGTTACTGATGGGTTCCAATTTGCCAAAAAATTAATATCATCTTGAGTGATATTGGTACCATCTTCATGGCGTAATAGGTTTTCCAAGATTATTTTAAACGAATAGGGTAGTTTTTCACTCCCTTTTATCTTGGTTATATCGTAGTATTTATAGGCTTGGTTGCCGACTGACAACTCACTTAATCTATTAGAACTGTTCATACCTCCATTATAATACATTAAGGACTTGCATCAATTGTAGTTTGCCTCTAATTCATTGAAAAAACCTAACTGAGTTTTGCTATCATCTCTCCTAGCAAGATCTAGGAGTTGTAAGTATTCATCATCAATGTCATTGGTAACATACTCGCCATTAAATATTGAAACGTCAAAGTTCTTAATCTTAGGGTTGCCTTCTTGCGCACTTGCAATCAAATCAGGTAACTTTTGATATACCAGACCATCACTACCTATGGCATCCCTTACTTCCTCATTACTACGTCCATTGGCTACCAATTCACTATGTGATGGCATATCTATGCCATAGACATTAGGATAGATAATTGGCGGAGCAGCCGAGGCAAAATAGACCTTCTTGGCGCCGGCGCGTCTAGCTAACTCAATGATCTGTTTGCAGGTGGTGCCGCGGACAATTGAATCATCCACCAATAGAATATTCTTATCTCTTATCTCCATATCAACTGCAGCTAGTTTGCGATTGACTGCGACATCACGCATATCTTGGCGGGGCATCATAAAAGTCCTGCCTATATATCTATTCTTGACTAAACCCTCACGATAGTTAATCCCGAGTTCTAAAGCTAATTCAACTGCAGAGACCCTGCTACTATCTGGGACAGGTATGACAACATCTATATCGCCGGCACTAATTTCTTTCTTAACTGATTCTGCCAAAAATCGTCCCATTCTTTGGCGTGATTTATGCACTGAAATACCATCTATTATAGAGTCAGGTCGGGCAAAATAAACATACTCAAAAATACATGGGTTTTTGACAGCATTTTCCCCAGCACATTTCTGACTAAAAATATTACCATCCATATCAATGAATATTGCCTCACCTGCATCCAAGTCACGTTCAATAGTAAAGTTGCTGGCAGTTAAAGCCGCGGATTCTGATGCCAGCATATATTCTGTCCCAGCCAGAGAAGTCCTGCTACCTAGTATTAAAGGTCTAATAGCATTAGGATCCCTGAATGCCAGCAGGCCAACATTTACCATTAATGAAACAACACTATAGGCACCTCTGCATTTATTAAATAATTTAGAAACAGCGGCAAATATCTCTTCTGGTTTAGATACATCACAATCTTGTAAATATAATGCTAAGTAGTTTAAGAGAACCTCAGAGTCGGAACCTGTATTTATATGGCGTCTTTCTTTGGCGAATAGTTCTTCTCTGAGTTCTGCAGTATTAGTTAAATTGCCATTATGAGCAAGGGCTAAGCCAAAAGGGCTATTGACATAGAAGGGTTGACACTCGCTAGCACTAGTGCCGCCCGCAGTTGGGTATCTAAGGTGGCCTATCCCCATATTGCCTTTAAGACCTTCAATATGATGTGCCTCATTGAATCCCTCATTAAGTAAACCATTGCGGCGGCGCATATACATGGTGTTCTTATCAATGGTGGCTATACCTGCCCCATCCTGCCCCCTGTGTTGTAACATTATTAAAGCATTAAATAATGTCTCACTTGCATGCTCCACAGCATAGATGCCAGCTATTCCGCACATTAGGTAAGGACGAGTGCAACTATATACATAATAAAACTAGTATGGATAACATTGAGCAGCTGGTAACAACTTACACACGTTATTCATAACATAGGTCTCCCAATAAAACTCTACTTGCAGTATGATTGGTATTAGCTGTGATTCAAGCCAATACGAACTATCGTCCAAAGTTAATAATCTTGCAAAACTTACCAAAACCAAAAATTGAACTAATGCTAAAGGTAAAGCCATAAGCCCGCCCAAGGAGCGCATTAATGAGGTCTTCTCTGTATTGATTAATAGAAAAGAGAATAACAATTTAAATATCATTAATGAAAACAAGAAGCTGATGCTAAAAGGAACTAACACTAATAATTCTGGGTCGTCAATATAAGAACTTAGGGGAATACTCAGGATACGAGCAACCAACTGAGCCATAATGAATGATACTCCCCATAGAAGCAATGTAGTCATAACTCGACCTAGACCTTGTGTAACTCCATACATTAACAAGATCGTAATAGCTAAAATGATAAACCAATCAACTTGGTTCAATAGTGCTAGGGTTTCTGCCATTTTCTTATGTTACCTTCTATTTTAAGTTTTTCCTTAAGTAATTTGTGATTAGCCAATGCCCTGCTTTCTTGCAAGAAAGGACCTACATATACTGCATATATTATAGCACCACTTTTTGATGAACGCGAAGCTCTTACCACCGAAACAAATTTATGCGATGCTAATCTTTTTTTCTCCTTTATTGCAGAATCCTCGTTTGTAAAAGAACCCGCCTGCACAACCCAACGTATTGGTATACTATTAGCATTAAACGTTATTTCATCTAAAGGATTACTTGGCTCTCCAGAGCTGACTTTTTCCTTGGGCTTAACACTTTTAGCTGAATCCGGATCATTATTATTATTATCATTAAGTGACTTTATATTCTTTTTTAAGTCATCTAATCTTTCTCGGATGTCATCAATTTCAGGAGGTTTAATTTGTTCATCTATGGCGATTTTATTAAAATTAGGTGGAGTCGGAGTAGACCATATAAAATTATTAGGTCCACTCTGATTACTAATAGCCCATATCATCAAAATACTCGCCAGTGATAATAAAATCACAGCGCCCACTAGACGTCTTTTTATAATTTCTTGCATAATCTAAAAAACCACTCTAATACCTATCACATCTGATCTATGATTGGGCGGTACCTTAGCATTATACGAATAATGAGTTCCCAAATCACCAGGTATTTTATAGTTACCACCTTTTACTATTATATTAATGCCATTATCATAAAAAGTAACCGAGTTAGTCCACTCAGATACATTGCCACCTAAAGAAACTATGCCGGCAGGTGTTGTATCCTTAACTTCGCTCTTTGATGGAATTGGCGATTCTGGGAATATTTGTGCTTGGCGGTCACGGACATGAGCAAAACCTGGCATATAGGTATTTCCCCAACTATAAGGTCTTTTAGCATCACCGCTGAATGCTTGTAACCATTCGTCTTCACTGGGCAATCTACCGCCAGCCCATTTAGCATAAGCATAAGCACTCCACCAATCCACTCCAACTACAGGTAAACTGATATTACTAGTTTGGCTGTCCCAATTATCTGGCAAATAAGAATGACCTTTTGGTTGCTTTTTATTAGCATAAAAGCCCATACGTGCTAAAGGATCTCGTAAGAACTGTCTATATTCCAAACGAGAAATTTCATATTTGCTGAATGCAAGAGGAGCAGTTGGAGAGTTTGTCAAAGGCACTAATAAGAATGATCTTAATGTGTTTGGATTTGATCTATCAGAGTATGCGATTAGCTTTGGTACATAAGAGTTTTCCGGAGCCCCTTGCACATAGTTACCTGCAGGAATTAGTATAGCTGTTACCTGTTCTTCCCAAGTAAATTTAATTTGTTTGTTAGGAGGATTCTTACTATTTGGCGATGCTTTATAAACACATCTAAAACCATTATATTTTGAGCTAAACTCTGCTGGTGCAGGTCTTTCTATAAAATTCAATGCTTGTAGCATAAAGGGTCTGTTGTAATTATTACCACCCTTCTGTATAAAACGTCCATCATCTGTCATATTCAATGTCCATTCAGACAAGCCATTTGCTATGTCAAATACTCCTTGGGGAGTTGCTGCTGCTTTACGGTTACTTATAGGTGCTGCTAGATTAAGGAGCGGATCACTATAACGCCAAGGATCACCAATAAAATCCTCACCCCAAGGATAGGAACGACCCTCTGTGCCAGCCGCTACCGCCATCCACTGTTCAATACTAGGCAAACTACCTCCAGTTGCCTGACAATAAGCATAAGCCGCATAGAAGTTAATGCCACTAGCTGAAATTTCAAAACGACCGAGTATTTTATGCTTGGCATGAGGATTCTTATATATGTAGCTAAGCGGTTCAGTAGGATGAGAAAAAGAATATCTTTTATAATCTTGGAGTGCGAGCCAAGACAAAAATCTGCGGTAATTCTGTTGAGATACCTCAAACTTGTCAACATAAAAAGCAGGCAGGAAAACTTTAGCACGAGAAGTTTTAATTTGTTCCTGTAAAGATGGAGTGTTCCACAAATACTCAGCATGCTTCATCACTGCATTATCTAAACCATTTAGGTGAAACTGCTGTGTTTGTAAGGCAACCTCAACTCGCGGTATAAATCTTGCTTGTATACGCAATTCCAGGAAATAAATAAGTAATGCAATAACCGGAAATGCCAGCAAAGCATAGGCAACAAAATTATGGCTTTTTGAAAGTTTTCTAACCATGAACTCTACGTCTAAATCCTAATGACATGTATAGAAAAACCATTAATATAGATAATGTTAGGAAACCATACAAGGTCCCAAAAATAATCTCGCGTCGCAAGGGGTAAAAAGATAACTCACTCCATAAGGTTTGTTGATCAATCCTTAATAAATTAATATCACCTAATACATTAAATTTTCCATTAGCTACTTCTCCATAAACATATCCAACTACCAAGTCGCTAATATTAGGGTCCATAATAGCCATGGGGTACCAACCTTTATCTAAGGCAAGTGTATCTGGATGCATCAACAGGGTGTCACTGCTAAGTATTTCTGTTTCATCCCCTATATCTGGGTAGCGATAAAACTGTAAGCGAGTATTTATTATGTTTGTATTTTGCAAAAAGCTCTGAGGGTTATTGGTTCTCAACTCCACATAATTCAAAGGTGAATTAATAGCGAAAGATATTTTACTTAAGCAATTATTGCATGGTTTGTGTTTCACTTCCATTGGAATATCTTGGACTTCAAAAGCAACATGCATTTCATCTCTTAGTTCCATTGCCAAGGGTAATAATGGGTGGGAGGCAATATCTAACTCACCACTTCTAATCTGGGCAAACACATCTTGGATTGCTACTCTATCAAAACCAAAATTATTGCTCTGTTTAAGATACTCCATAACCATAATTATCATAAAAACATGATAATCCAAGGGTGTGCCATCTTCTAAAGATAATGACTGAATCATTGAATTCAATTGGGTTCCAAATAATGAGGACTCTTGAGAACTTCCGTCTTTGCCAGCACCAGGTAACCTTATCCTTACAGATGAGGGATTACCAAACTCATCACCACTACCGCCACTTCTTTCTTCAACTATGGCACCAAGAAGTGCATTAGCCAAGTCATCGCTATATTCGCCTTCTCCAGAACCGCCAAACTCATTTTCTATATCTTGAAGTTGTTGATTCTTTTCCTGTCGTTGTGCCCCATTGCGCGACAAGCCGGGTTCAGTGGGGGGTAGCAAAGCATCAATTCTTTCTGCACTTCTTAGTGAAACATCATCTGGAATTATACCTATATTATTTGGTTTAGTTTCAGTTGCCTCTCCCTCTTGTTCTTTATTTTCTCCTTCCTCTTCACCATCCCCTTCTTCGCCTTCCCCCTCTTCGCCATCCCCCTCTTCACCATCCCCCTTGGAAAGCTCAGCAGATTCATCTAAGTTATCATCTTCTCTTCCATCTAAATAACCCAAAACATTCTCTGGTTGAAAATCTTCTCCAACAAAATGCCAATGATTAGGGCGAGCAGCATTATCCTTCATTATGGAAATTCCTAGATAATATAAATCTAAATGATAGATATCAACTCTAAGCCGCTGTTTAGCTAATGGGGTTATTGAACGAAGATAAGCATCAAACTCATTGTTCTCTTCCAGTAAAACTGTCTTGGTAAATATGCGGTTACTATTCGCTTCCTTTATATGCGTGGAATGAAACTCTATAACTGGATACATCCAAGCACGGCAGTCATGCTGCTCATACTTGCTATGCCAAGGTCCGTTAGGTTTTTGACAGTTATAATTATGTAGAACCGCGGGAGGGCTGCTGGGTAAATCATTAAATACTAATGAGCTTGCTATATCACGGGCTAAAATAGCACTTATCTCAGCACTTTGTTCTAATTCTTGTTCTGATTTATGCTTAGTAATACTTAAGGTGATTATGATAACCACGAGTAGTACCACCACACTATTAGCGAGAATATCTGCGAGAGCTACTCCACCGAAGCCAGAAAATGTAGTTTTCTTTTTAAATCTCATCCTATTTTAAGCTACGTTGGATGCGTGGTGGCAGATCCTTTAGGTCAACTGCTTGGATGAAGTCCTCATTAGCAATTATCCAACCTATTGATACTCTGCGATTTGGCCACATCTTTACCAAGCAGTCGCGTGCCGCCTTCATAGTCCTCACCCCCCCCTCAAGGATGGCAAAAATAATTTGGGTTCCTTGTTTTTCATAAACTTTTTGAGCGTAGTTAGCAAAGTTACTATCACCACAAGATTGCTGCAATTCAGTATAACCACTAATTTTTTGATTCTCAATTATCTGCAATCTATCAGGAAAAGATAGAACTATATAACCTTCAGCACCTTGTTCCCAGTTAATCTTATAAGCACTTTCTTCCAGTGAGTTCTCAATCTGAGCTCTCAACTGCGCCTCGGCAAATAAATTTATTAATAGAAACAGAATCAGTAATAGGCCAAAAGCTCCGCCAAATATTTCTACCAACGGAGTGTCACCGATTAGCAATGGCTTGCTTTTAAAACGGCGCATAATATTTTCTACTTAAGCTTTTCAATAAACTCTTCAACAAATAGGAACATTTGCTCTTCCCACCTTTGTAGCAAGGTGTGGCCTAAAGCTAAAAGTATGCTTAATGATAAAGCAACCAGTGTTGTATCAAAAGCTATTCCTAAAGGTTGTAATGCCGCGTTGATGCTATCTCCTATTCCCAAACTAGATGAACCAACTACTCTGCCAATCTCCCCTGCTGCCAAGGATATTCCTAGAACCGTACCGATAAATCCAAGAATCGGCATTGCCCAGTTGATATAACGGGGGAACAAATAAAATGTCTCGTTTGCCTGCCACATTAACTCTACAAATTTTTGGGTAACTCCTTTATCTTTTGGTGAACCCATCGAATCTTTGTAATCATTCCACAACTCAACTAAAGCTACAGTTGATGATTTATTAGCTATGCGAAAATTATTCATTACCAATAGATATTTACCTAGTAATAGAATACTCCCCCAGAAAAATAATACTAAGCATAAGGGAGGAATTAAACCTCTCTCCAAGAACTTTGTCTTGAGAAATACCAAGTAGTTATCTGTATCAATAGTGTACAACAGAAGCATTAGCAAGCAGGCAAGAATTGTTGCCACACAGAAACTAAACGTCAATGAAGGACCGCCCATCATTTGTTTAACCCTTTCTTCAATTGATGGTGCAGTTACATATTTAAGGGCAATCATCTTAAGCAAAGCAGCAGTGGAACTAAGCCCCAGTAAGAAAAACAAAATCACCGTATGCTCAGCTATTGCCAATTGACGACCATTCAGAAGATTGTTCCATAAAAAGAAAGCCGCTGTTAATATCCCGAGAAAAAGACCTAACATATTTACTCGCAGAGAATATTTGAAAAAAACTGCAGGACCCTGCTTATAACGCAAATAATACAGCCCCAGAGAGAGAGCCACCCCTAGTAGAATACCAATAAATACATTGAGTGATAATTGGCGACTAATTGCTCCAAAACATATAGTTAGAAATAAGATATTGAATATCCATACTATGGAATCAAAATTTTGGATTTTTAGTGCCGCTGCTGTTGTTGTGCTCGTCTTATTACGTGAGTTCATGCTTGTTTTTTTTGTGATCATTTTATTTATTCTTTCCTGAAGTAGATGAATTAGAGTTGTTTGCCGTGGACTCTTCAGGACTCAAGTGGTTAAACCGTCCGTTGACTTTGGAACCATGACTCATCTCCATTAAATTGTAGTGAATATCTCCTTGGATAGAAGATCCAGGAAGTAGAAATAATTCCCCTAATGAGTATATGTTGCCTTCTATATCACCAAGTACATATATCTGTTTAGCTGATATATTGCCAATAATTTTAGCATTAGGACCTATCACCAGTACATCATCCTTATGTTTAGTAGATGAATTATTAGCTATATTTCCCTTTAATTTACCATCAAAATAAACGCTT
>JAAOII010000108.1 GCA_015163845.1 Candidatus Portiera sp. | reverse complement strand
TCTCCATCAGAATTTACACCTGCTAACAAACGTCCATTAAATACTCGTATTGGTTTCTCATTATCACTCTCACCATCTTCATAGTTAGCTTGAATAAAGAACTCGTAATAACTACCCTCAGTAAGCTCCATATAAGTAAAATTTTGCGAGGTCCCATTGCCAGTATAAGCTATTGTTTTATTCTCGTTACTTCTTTCCACATTAATAGCTGTAAAATTGGCATAGCCCATAGCAATCATTGTATAACTAGTAATCCTATTAGATGGGTTTTGCGGATTTATCCAAGAAAACATGAATTCTGTCTCACGAGGAACAACTGAAAATTCGGTTATACCAAAGGCACTGAGTTCCTTGGTTATCTCACCAATAGGATCGCCACCACCGCCATCGCCACCACCGCCACCGCCAGCAGCACAGCCAGCAGCTATGAGAGTAGAAATTGCAATAGCTATAATAGCTATTGTTGATTTTAGGTGAGCAAGGGGGCTTATATTAATGGGGTTCATATTAATGGGGTTCATATTATTCTTATTTGGGTTTTGGGCTTTTGGGGAGGATACAATCATAATTAATTATTTATTTAACATATTTTATAATCACACCTATCAATAATAGATGTCTATTACTAAATTATACATAATTAAAGCTAATTAAAGCTAATTAAAGCTAATTAAATAAACACCTAACAGATGTCAGTAACTTAAGTCGTAGAGAGTAAACAAGTGTAAAATACTGCTATGAGATATTTACACACTATGGTTCGGGTAACCGACCTAGATAAATCCCTTGAGTTTTACTGCAATGGGTTGGGAATGAAAGAAATAAGCAGAAAAGAAGTCCCTGAGGGCAAGTTCACCTTGGTCTTTTTAGCTGCTGCCGACGACGAGCAAGCGGCCAAGGACAACAGAGCACCTATGTTAGAGTTAACCCTAAACTGGGATAGTGGCGAGGACTATGCTGGTGGTAGAAACTTTGGTCATCTAGCTTATGTAGTTGATAATATCTATGATACTTGTGCCAAACTTCAAGAAATGGGAGTGGCGATCAATCGCCCACCAAAAGATGGTCACATGGCATTTGTGCGTAGCCCCGATGGCATATCAGTAGAACTATTACAAAAAGGTGAGTCCTTGGCTCAACAAGAACCTTGGACCTCTATGGCAAACACTGGCGAGTGGTAGGCGCTAGCATAGCCGCAAGTTCGCATGATAGATAAACAACAACACTTAACCCAACTAATAAATTTTTCAAAGTTTGATTCAGCCGCATTGTATCCTCAGGTTCGCAAGATAATTAAGCAGAATAACCAACGCTTGGAAAAACTCATCAAAGAGAGTTCTGCCGAGGACTTTAATCTTTCATGGGATAACTTCTATGCTCAGTTGGAGGACTGGAATGAGGAATTATTTAGTGATCTGTTTGATGTGGCTGGGCATCTCAAGTCGGTCTGTGATAACAGCAAGTTGCGCAATGCCTATAACAAATGTTTGCCGCATATTTCCGAGTATCTGACAGCATTCAACCAAAACGAGGAAATATATCATCTGCTAAAAAAATTGCGCAAGAACAAAGACCTAGATCAAGAACAAAAACAATGCCTAGATAATCACTTAAGGGACTGCCGTCTAGCCGGCATAGAATTACCACAAGCACAAAAGAAAAAGTTTGCCAAACTCGTTGCACAGGGCTCACACTTGGCGGCAAAGTTCAATGAGAATGTGCTTGACTCAACTGACAAGTGGCAGGAATTAATTACTGATAAAGCAAAACTCTCTGGCATACCTCAAGCAGTGATAGATAACTTCAAACAAAATGCTCAGGAAGAAAAAAAGAAAGGTTGGTTGTTGCGACTGGATATACCAAGCTATCTGGCAATTATGACTTATGCTGATAATGCCCAGTTGCGTGAGAGAGTATATTGTGCTTATAGTATGCGGGCATCAAAGAAACACCCTCTTTACAAATCCTATGATAACAGCCCTATAATCAGCAAGATATTAGCAGTTAGAAACAAGAAGGCAAAAATACTGGGCTACAAGAACTCGGCTGAAATGCTAATGGCTACTAACATGGTCCGTCAACCACAGAAAGTGGTTAAATTCCTCAAAGGATTAACCCTTAAGGTGTTGCCTACAGCTAGAAAAGAAGCAGCTGAATTGCGGAAATATGCACTTAAGCATCAAGATGATTTTCACCCGTGGGATCTTGCCTATTTCAGCGAGAAAATCAAACAAGATAAGTTGCAAGTTGATAAGGAAAAATTGCGTGAGTATTTTCCACTGCCGCGTGTCCTGCAAGGTATGTTTACTCTGGCGGAGAAACTCTTCGGTGTAAGTTTTGTAGAACAGAAAAGTTTTGACACTTGGCATAAAGACGTGCGATTGTTTAAGCTGGTTAGAAAGAATGCCAGTGGCAAAAGCGCTATTGGATTCCTATATTGCGACCTCTATGCTAGGCAACATAAGAATGGTGGTGCCTGGATGAATGAAAGTATTGTCCGTCGCCGTCTTAGCAATGGCAAACTACGACTTCCAGCTGCTTATTTAGTATGCAATTTCCGTAAGCCCACTAAAGGCAAGACCTTGTTATTGCATGATGATGTCTTGGTGCTGTTTCACGAGTTGGGGCATTGTTTACATCATTTACTCACAAGAATAGAACAACCACGCATAGCTGGAATAAATGGCGTGCCGCATGATATGGTTGAGTTGCCGAGCCAGTTGTTGGAGAATTGGTGCTGGGATAAGAAGTTCATTAGGATAATATCATCTCACTATAAGACCGGCAAGCCGCTACCGCCCAAGCAATTGGATAAGATACTGGCGGCTCGCAATTTCCATAGTGGCTTGGCGATGCTACGTCAGATGGAGTTCTCTCTGTTTGATATTTTGCTCCACAGCAAATATGGTGAGCAGGACCTGAAGAATGGTCAACTGGCACAGCAGTTGCATGATGAGTTGCGTTATAAGAATAATCCCCTACCGCAAATGGAGGATGCGTGCTTTCCTAATTCTTTTGCTCATATCTTTGCTGGTGGTTATGCAGCGGGATATTATGCCTATAAATGGGCAGAAGTTATGTCGGCTGATATCTACTCAATGTTTGAAGATAATGGTATCTATCATAAGCCCACAGCAAGTTTACTCAGACGTAATATATTTGAGAGTGGTGGCTTGGGAGATGCCTTGCAGAAATTTAGTTCAGTGCGTGGCCGCAACCCTGACAACAAGGCATTCCTACGCCATAATGCTATAGCTGTCTCATGACAGCCAGATTTTATAGTATTGTAGTATTATAGTATTGTAGTATTTTAGCTGCATAAAGAACTCTCTTTAGTAATCTTGCAATATCTCCTATCTATAGATCAGCAACTATTGCTTGCTATAAATGGCAAACACAGCCCACTGCTGGATAATTTCTTCTGGTTTGTAACCTCAGATTATTTTGCCTTAATTGCCTTAGGCATTTCTTTGTTGGTAGTAGGGCGGGCTTATGGTCTGAAGTTTTGTGCTTGGTTTTTCGCCACTCTCTTGGTATGTGTTATCATCAGTGACGGGATTGACACTTATATATTCAAACCAGAAGTGGCGAGATTCAGACCAACCCACGAGCCACTACTAGCTGACCTACTCCACCTAGTCAATGATTATAGAGGTGGCACTTATGGATTCTACTCATCCCATGCTTCAAATAGTGCTGTGCTGGGACTACTGGCTGGACTAATTATCCCAAATAATCTCTTTAGGGCTTATATGTTTGCCTATGTTTTTCTTTTCAGCTTAAGTAGAATATACTTAGGTGTGCACTATCCTAGTGATATTATTGTTGGTTGGATTATGGGATCCCTTATCGCCTATCTCGGCTATAGAGTTCTAATTCGTATAAGAAAACCTCATACTTAATAAATTGTCCAAAAACTTTCCCCAAAAAAACTTTCCCCCAAAAAACTTTATCATGGTTAGCTTATGTGTTACTTGCTTCTTTGCAGGATATGGAGCAGCTCTGCTTCTAGCTGAGGATGCTAAGCAATCAGACCTAAGCTTAGAGGCGGAAGCAAAAGCAGAAAAACTGGATTCTGACTTAATGACTTCAAGATCTCCGAGCACAAAAGATAATGCTGCTAAAGAGCGAGAACTTAGCCATGAAGAAGTCCCAGCAGTTAGCTACTCTGCCGAGCAGAGAAGCATCTTGGACTCTATCAAAGAAAAGTTCGTCGGCGAAGCGATTGAACTCTTAGTTGATAGTGTAGATGTGGATGATCTAGTGCCTTTGGTAGCTCGCATTAGTGGCTATGATGAGGATACCCTGTGGAATATGGAGCAGCCACATAATTTTGCCAAAGAACTGTTGAACTTGAACTTAAAGGAATGCTCCGCACAAGAAGCGGGGGATGAATTGGAGACGGAATTGGAAGCGGAGGAACTAGCGACTAGTGATTCATCATTTGCAGAAGATGCCACTGAAGTATTTTTTTCACTCAAATCCATCAATGATTTTAAGAATGACTCAGGCGTTAGAATTACGACTAGCAGATATTTAGCACCAGTATATATCAAAGAGTTCCAGCAAGCCAATGCAAGTCGTATCTATGCAAGTTTTCAACTACCTTATGATTATGCATATCAAGACATTTTGGTCAAGTGGTGTCAGGAGACACCCCAACAACGTAATATTGTCTTTGGTCCTCATAGCATCAACAGTGGCAGAAAATTAAATTATGTTTGGTATGAGGCAGCCAAAGCAGAAATTGGCGATTATCAAGTGCAGATTTATTCTTCAGACGAGCAACCGCGAATGCTTGCCAAAGGGGTATATTCTATAATTGCTAATCCCGAATAGCAACAATGATGCGAGGAGTTACTTCCTATATTAAGTGTATGTTTATAGATCTATGTAGTTTAGGTCTGACTGGAGCTTGATATGATATCCACTCCATAGAACTTATCGCCACGTTTAATTCTGTCCCTGCCACTCTTAGCTCGCCACTTGTTGGTGTCGCGCAAACTATAAACACAACCACAATATTCCTGTTGGTAGAATTTTTCTCGCTTGGATATTTCAATCATCCTTGGGGCACCTCCCTGCTTACGCCAGTTATAAGTCCAATAGGTAATTTCTGGGTATCTTGAGGCGGCACGCACTCCGCTGGTATTTATTTGTTCCATGTTCTTCCAGCGGGAAATGCCCAAAGAGCTGGTAATAACTGGGAAGTTCTTTTCATAGGCATAGAGAGCAGTGCGCTCAAATCTCATATCAAAACATATAGTGCATCTTTCACCGCGTTCTGGTGCATCCTCATAGCCCTTCACTCTCTCAAACCAATTATCAGCATCATAGTCGGCATCTACAAAGGCGATATCATGCTTTTCACAAAACCTTATGTTTTCGTTCTTGCGGATTTCATATTCATCAACTGGATGGATGTTGGGATTGTAAAAGAATACAGTCAATTCAATGCCTGAAGCAACTATTGCCTCTATGACTTCAGCAGAACAGGGTGCACAGCAAGAATGCATAAGGACTTTATTAGCCCCAGCATCCGTCTCTCCAGCCCCCTTATCTATTGGTAGATCCAGTTTTTCTCTTTTATAAGACATTTCCAATTATTATAGCACAGCGAATTAATATAGCACAGCGAATTAATCCATTGCCACACTATTACTGTCCTAGTTTTATGGCACCTAAGCGGACTGCAGAAGAATTGAGAGTGCTTGAATTTACTTTGAATTTACTTGGATTTAACCTGTCCCAGGATATAACGAGGAGGCAACAATAAGGCAACAAGAAGGCAACAAGAAAATTTGGCAGACGACAATCTTCGTCTTTGATAGATATTTAAGCAGTTTAAATAAAAAATGCTTGACAATGCCCTACTCTCACATGGGAAACCCACACTACCATCGGCGAAAGATAGTTTCACTTCTGAGTTCGGAATGGTATCAGGTGGTTCCTATCTTCTATCTTCGTCAAGC
>JAAOII010000107.1 GCA_015163845.1 Candidatus Portiera sp. | reverse complement strand
TACGGGGCTAGTTAATGCAGTCAAAATACCTGCTTCAATCATCAGCATTGACAATGAGGGAAAAATCGGTGTGAAGGGAGTTGATGAGAATGATAAAGTTGTATTCTACCGAATAGATATAGTCAAGGCAGAAACCAATGAGATGTGGGTCGGTGGTCTCCCCGATGGAGTGAAACTAATCATTCGCGGCTTTGGCTTTGTCAATGATGACGAAAAGGTTAACATCCAAATAGAAAAGGATAGTTAATACTTAAATTACTACTTAAACAATTATGAACAAATTAATAGATACTGCCATAATCTATAAGAGAACAGTAATTATGTTGGTTGCGCTAATAATTATTAGTGGCATAAGCGCTTACTCAGCTATACCTAAGGAAGAAAAGCCTGATGTGGCCATACCAATTCTTTATGTGAGCACATCTTTGGAAGGCATTTCAGCAGCCGATGCTGACAAACTATTGGCATCACCCATAGTAAGAGAGTTGGAGGGTATTGATGGTTTAGAAAAAATTACTAGCACAGGTGCCGAGGGTTATGCTGCGATTAATTTAGAGTTTGATTCGGGGGTTGACATAGACGAAATTCTGCCATATGTGCGTGCTAGTGTGGACAAAGCAAAAAATAATTTGCCTGAGGCCGCCAGAGATCCTTATATTACAGAAATTAATGTTGCTTTATTTCCAGTCCTAGTCATTACCATGAGCGGTAATGTGGACGAGGTTGTTCTTTACAAATTCGTTGAAGAATTGCAAAGTGGTCTAGAGGGCTTATCTGGTGTATTGGAAGCTAATATCAGAGGAGAACGCACAGAGTTTGCTGAGATCATTGTCAATCCCTACTCGTTAGAGGCATATAATCTCAACCTAGATGAACTTATAGGACTGGTATCTAGCAACAACCGCTTAGTCGCTGCTGGAGCATTGGATACAGGAGAGGGACGATTCGGTGTTAAGGTGCCGGGTTTGTTGGAAGATGAACAAGATATTCTCAACTTACCCATTAAAGTTGTCAATGACAAAGTTATTACCTATAGAGACATTGCTGTGGGACGTCGCACCTATAAAGATGCTCTATCCTATTCTCGATTCAATGGAGAGTCCACTGTCAGTGTAGAAGTTGTTAAAAGAATTGGAGAAAACACTATAGAGACCATTGAGGGTGTCAAAAAATACCTAGATGATAATCGCGGCGACTTCCCAGAAGGTCTGTCTTTTGAATATTCATCTGATGCATCTATAGGAATCCGCGATAGCTTAAACAATCTATTTAATAACATAATTGCAGCTGCCATATTGGTAATGATATTTGCTATAATGTTTATTGGCTTCCGTAACGCATTACTTGTAGGATTGTCTATCCCCTGCTCTTTCTTGGCAGCAATTCTCATAATCAACATGATGGGCTATACTCTAAACATAGTAGTGCTATTTGCCTTGATTCTCAGTGTCGGCATGCTTGTAGATGGAGCAATAGTAGTGACAGAATATGCCGACATGCAGATGCTGCGCGGGGTCCCGCGCATAAAGGCCTATGCCTCTGCAGCAAAACGCATGAGTTGGCCAATCATTACCTCTACCTCTACAACTTTAGCTGCATTTTTCCCTCTTTTATTCTGGCCTGATACTATAGGGGATTTTATGAAATACATACCTATAACAGTAATAACAACTCTTGTATCAGCACTTGTTGTTGCACTAATAGCTCTCCCAGTTCTCGGCTCCATGATTGGCAAACCTAATATACACGCTCATAACACCAAGATTATTATTGAGGCCAGTTCGCAGAAAAATTACAGCTCAATAAAGGGCATTGCTGGTGCCTATTTAAGAGCCGTTGATGGTGCAATGCATCATAGTTACAGGACAATGTTTATCATGATGGGAATGTTTGTCTTTATAATTTTTCTCTATAGTTCGTTTGGTAAGGGGGTTAAGTTTTTCCCTGATATTGAGCCAGATAATTCCCAAATTCGGGTCAGAGCTAGAGGAGATCTTGCTCTGAATGAAAGAGATGAAATAGTGCGGCAAATTGAGAGCTATGTGCTAAAAAACAAATATTTTAAATCAGTATACACTACGGTATCAGTGGGGGGAGGCCAAGGTAATAGTGGTGCGGAGCAAGATCTAATCGGCACAATACAAGTTGAGTTTGCTGATTGGCGTAATCGCCCGCCAGCAACAGAAATCATGAGTGCTGTAGAATCAGAACTTATTCCTAAGTTTCCTGGAGTAATTTTAAATACCCGCAATGAACAATCTGGACCAGGTAGCAGTGTGGATATTGAAGTGGAGCTCTCATCCAACTATAAAGATGCTTTGGATGAAACAGTAGTCAGGGTGACTGAATATTTCGAGAATGAAATGGAAGGAGTTAAGAGTGTGCGTAATACTAAATCATTACCCAGCATTGCCTGGGAAGTTGAAGTGGATAGAGAAAAAGCCAGTCGATTTAACGTCAATGTTGCCACCATAGGTTCATTTGTGCAAATGATTACTACTGGTATTTTAGTTTCCGATTATATACCTGAAGGAGCTCAAGAGGAAGTTGACATACGTCTACGTTTCCCTTTTAACGAACGCAATATTGATCGTTTAGAAAGAATGCGAGTAAGTGCCAAAGGAGAGCAAATACCCGTTAGCAATTTCATCACGCGTGTTGCCCGTCAGAGGGATAATGAGGTAACCAGAGTGGATGGCAGATACTCCTACAACATAGAAATTGATCTGCAGGATGGCGTGCGTCCAGATCAAAAAATTCCTGAGGTTTCTGCTGTTCTCAGCAGTGATGAGATACCGCGAGTAGTCAGTTGGAAATTTGCTGGAGAACAAGAGGACCAACAAAGAGCGGCGGCCTTCCTGATGAATGCTTTCGGCGTAGCTTTCTTCATGATGTTAGTTATATTGGTGACTCAATTCAATAGCTTTAGGCAGGCGTTATTGGTATTAAGTGCCATATTCTTTTCAACTGCAGGTGTCTTCCTTGGGTTGTTAATCCGTGGTGAGTCCTTTGGCATAGTCATGAGCGGTATGGGGATAATTGCTTTGGCTGGCATAGTAGTCAATAATAACATTATATTAATTGATACCTTCAATAGTATTCGCGCAAGGGGCGAAAGTGCCCGTGATGCAGTGCTACAGACCTGTGCACAAAGATTCCGTCCGGTGATTCTAACAACCGTAACCACAGTCATGGGATTAATGCCACTGGTTATACAACTAAATCTCAATTTCATAGAAAGAGATATAACCATAGGAGCTCCATCATCTCAATGGTGGGTTCAATTATCAACAGCAATTGCTGGGGGTCTTTTCTTTGCTACAATTATTACTTTGTTCTTCACCCCATCTTTTCTATACAGAACTGCACGCAAAGAGGATAATGCAGCTGGCAGGAAAGAGGTAATTACTAAAAAGAGCCGCCTGCAAAAAGCCTAAGCTCTTAGAGGTGAGTTAAAATTGGTTAAGTAACTAAATAACTAGACGCATAAAATAATAGCCAATGCTCATAGAAGGATTAATAACTGGTAGTATTGCCTTAGTAACTTCGCTGATCATAACCACTGCCATACTTAGGTTGCCCATCCCAGCGATCTTCTTTGACCATGATATCAAAAGTATTCAGAAGGCACACACAGATGCAAAAATTCCACGCATTGGTGGTGTAGGTATATTCAGCGGGCTTGCTCTCTCCATCATCTTTACTGATTATTTTGGCACTTACAACTATGATGCTGTATTCGTCCTACTAAGTTTCTTGGCTTTTATTGCTGGGTTCGTTGAGGATTTCAGTAAAAGAATATCACCTCTTTATCGCTTGATCTTTTCGTTTGCCGTGGTATATCTTGCCTGTGTTACACTTAACATTGGCTTTTACCATAGTGGATTCAAATATATTGATGAAAGGTTTTTAGCAAATATCTGGGTTGCTTATCCTATTGCCATAATAATGGGCGGCGGTGTCATGCACAGTATTAATATCATAGATGGTTATAATGGTCTATCCAGCGGCATAGCAATAATAGGATTAGCTGCCTTGGCAATAATAGCCATAGATGTTGGCGATCAGCATATTACTCTATTATCTATTGCCTTGGTTGGTGCCACCTTGGGAACATTAATATTCAATTATCCTTGGGGCAAGATTTTCATAGGCGACGGTGGTGCTTATATGTTGGGCTTTATGATTGCGATAATTGCCTCTTTGTTGGTCAATCGCAATCCTGAGGTATCGCCATGGTTCCCGCTAATGGTGATAGCTTTGCCGGTTTGGGAAACATTATTTTCTATCATTCGGCGTAAGTTGTGGATGCGGCTACCAGCAACCGAACCGGACAATGACCACTTACACAATTTGGTATACAGAAAGATTGTATGTCGGATTTTTGCCAAAAAATCCAGTAGGTTTAAGAACTCTGCAGTGGCTCCAATGATGTGGTTATTCTCTTTGGCGACAATTATGCCAGCACTAGTAATGTGGGACAATACCCCTAATCTAGTAGTCCTAGCTAGTGCTTTTGTGTTTGCCTATTGTTTGATTTACTTGATCCTTTATAGAATCAGTGATTGAATCCTAACTGATGGGATCAGTTAGTTACTCCTTAGCTTCCTAGCTTTGATTATTCCCTGCTTATATATTTATCCCGACTTATATATTTATCCCTGCTTATATATTTATCCCTGCTTATATATTTATCCCTGCTTATATATTTATCCCTGCTTATATATTTATCCCGACTTATATATTTATCCCGACTTATATATTTATCCCGACTTATATATTTATCCCGACTTATATATTTATCCCCCTAGGTAGGCGGCTTTAACTGCTTTGTTACTTAGTAGTTCTTTTCCAGTTCCTTGCAAAGAAATTTCACCATTTGCCAAGACATAAGCGCGGTCGGCTAGCTTCAAAGCTAAGGTAGCATTTTGCTCAACCAACAGAATCGTTATACCTTTCTTCGCTATCTCAGTTAACTTGTCAAATATTCTCTTAACTATGAGAGGGGCTAAGCCCAAACTAGGTTCATCTAATAAGATAAACTCAGGATTACTCATAAGTGCCCTACCAATTGCTAACATTTGCTGTTCGCCGCCAGATAAGGTGCCTCCACGTTGTTTGCTTCTCTCCTTGAGAAGCGGAAACATCTCATATACAGAATCCAGCACTGCTGGGACTTCATTCTCTGGTAAATGGATACAGCCGATATACAAATTCTCTTCCACTGTCATAGCTGGGAATATTCTGCGCCCTTCAGGGACTAAGCTGATACCCTTCTTTGCTATAATTGGAGTTTTTTCCTTGACGATATTCTCACCTTTGTAAATTATGTCACCACTACTAGCTGGAGGATTAGCAAATATGGTGTTAAGTAAAGTGGACTTGCCTGCACCATTAGCACCGATTATGCTGACAATTTCTCCTTTATCAATATGTATGGATACGCCTCTCAGTGCTTGGATTGGTCCATAAAAAGTATCTACCTTGTCAACCTTCAGCATAGGATTCTTGTTGTCGTCTTTCATAATACTATTCTTTACCAAGATAGGCATCTATCACTTTAGAACTATTCCTCACTTCAGCTGGAGTGCCATCAAACAAGACCTCTCCGTAGTTCAACACCACTATATGATCAGCTATTTTCATAACCAAATGCATGTCATGTTCTATGATTAAAACCGATATCCTATGCTCGTCACGCAACCTTATTATGAGTTCACTAAGTTCTGCACTTTCAGCAGGATTAAGACCAGCAGCTGGCTCATCTAAACATAGCAGTTCAGGCGAGGTGCACATTGCTCGTGCAATCTCAAGGCGTTTTTGTTCTCCATAAGGTAATTCCCCAGCTATATCATTGGCGCGTTTATCTAGTTTGAAAAACTTCAACCAGTCATGTGCTTTATCAAGTGCTCTCTCTTGGGACTCCAAATAATCCTTGGTTTGAAACACTCCCTTTAACAAACTTTTTTCCAATGACATGTGTTGTGCCACGAGTAAGTTCTCAACCACTGACATCTCCTCAAATAAGCGATTATTTTGGAAAGTTCTCGCCAGACCAGCACGGCATACCAAATGAGTGCCGCCAAACATCTTAAAGTAAATACGCTTTACAAAAGCAGGCGGATTAATAAAATCCTGTAGCTTAAAGCCCTCACCGAGCATTTCTACTAGGTTGTTTGATTTATTCTTAGAACTTAGAGTTAGTTTGCTACCAGGCCCGCCCTTGTAAAAACCAGTCAAGCAATTAAATACAGTGGTCTTGCCCGCACCATTCGGGCCGATTAAGGCAGTGATTGAAGCACGAGGTACATGAAAGTTAATATCTTTCAGTGCGATAATGCCACCAAACTTAATATTAAGATGGGCTACATTCAAAATTGCATTATTATCCATATTATGCTTTTTGTTTTACCTGTTCCTTGTCTGATTCAAAAGCAGGTCTGACTGGTTTCACTAAACCACGCGGACGCCATATCATCATCACGATCATTAATATACCAAACATAAGAACTCTATAATCTGAAAACTCACGTAATAACTCGGGTAATAAGGTTAGGACTATTGCGGCAATGGTTACACCCAAAGCAGAACCAAGACCGCCAAGCACTACTATGGCAACAATTAATGCTGACTCAAGGAAAGTGAACGAACTCGGATTGACAAAACCTTGATAAGAGGCAAAGAATACACCCGCCACTCCACCAACACTGGCACCTATCATAAAAGCTGATAGCTTGACTAATACATGATTTAGGCCTAAAGAGCGACAAGCAATTTCATCCTCTCTGAGTGCTTCCCAAGCACGACCAACTGGCATCTGCACTAATCTATGGTTGATATATAAGACCAAGAATACAACTATGAGTAACAACCAGTAGATATAAATAAATTGAAAAGACGAGCTATATTCCAAGCCAAAGAACTCATGAAATGGCTGCAGATTATCTGCGCCTCTCTTATTAAAGGATAGCATATTGAAGAAAGTCACATCTGGTGCGGACATTCCATTGGGACCACGGGTTAAAGATGTCCAGTTATTTAATACCAAGCGGATGATCTCACCAAACCCCAAGGTAACTATAGCCAAATAATCACCATGCATGCGTAACACAGGGAAACCCAATATGGCACCACAACCAGCTGCGAATATTGGACTTATAATCAAGACACTCCAAAAACCCAAACCGAGTTCAGCATAACCTATTGTCAGCCAATAGGCACCTATGGCATAGAAAGCAACATAGCCCAAATCCAACAATCCAGCCAAACCAACTACTATGTTAAGCCCTAGACCTAACAATACATAGATAAGCGCTAATATCATTATAGTGATGCCATATTTTCCACCAAAAACACCTAATAAATCAGGAGCTACATGGGCTATGACTGGGTAGCTTAAAGCAGCTAAGAATATTGCAGGTAGAAGTAACTTTTTAAATTTATTAGTGGATGCTTGAGCAACTGTCACCCGCACTTTACGCCCACGAGCAAATTTTTCTAAAAACCTAACCCCTATAGGACTTTGAAAAAATAATGATGCAAAAAATCTGCCAGTCGTAATTATTGCAACAAAAATAAATGCAACCCCCATGTTATTGCGTAATTCATAGCCATCTAATACAAGACCTACTATAGGCCCAAACAAAACTAGGGCTATCAGGCCAGCTACCAATGCATCTGTGATAGCCAAACGCAAACTAACTTTGTGGCTGTGTATGTTAGAGGTATTCATTGCTAGGGGTTGGTGACTTGTACCAGGAAATAGGTATTATACTTTTTCTACTTCCGGCTTACCAAGTATGCCACTCGGGCGGAATATGAGAATCAGGACTAGTAGACAAAAAGCAAACACGTCTTTGTAATCGGTATTAATAAAACCAGAGAACAATGACTCAGACATACCTAAAACTATCCCTCCAAGTATGGCTCCTGGCAATGAGCCAATACCGCCTAAGACCGCAGCAGTAAATGCCTTGACGCCAGTAATAAAGCCAATATAAAAATCAAATGTTCCATAGTTTAATGTTACCAATACACCAGCTAAAGCAGCCATTGCTGATCCTAATACGAAAACCGTAGAAATTATTCTATCTGTATTGATCCCGAGCAAACCTGCCATAGTGCGGTCTTGCTGAGTGGCACGACATTGTCGTCCCATAGAGGTTTTCTGGATTATAAAATTCAATATTAGCATCCCAAAAATTGCACTTATAACTATGAAACCCTGTGCGTAGGTTATTTGGACGAAATCATTACCCTCCCCTATACGTAAATTCCCCTTAATTAGATTAGGCACTCCTTGAGTGCTTGCACCCTGCGATAATTGAACATAATTTTGCAGAAACAAAGACATTCCTATTGCTGATATCAATGGTGCCAAACGAGTGGAACCACGTAGAGGTCGGTAAGCAACTCTTTCAATAGTCCAACCATAACAAGAAGTTATGATGATAGTAAATATCAGAACTACGAATATTATAAAAGGAGCCGATGCTATACCAAATATACTTAATAAAGCTATAGCTATAGCGGATAAATAAGCGGACACCATATAAACATCCCCATGGGCAAA
This sequence comes from Candidatus Portiera sp., assembly GCA_015163845.1. Taxonomy (GTDB): domain Bacteria; phylum Pseudomonadota; class Gammaproteobacteria; order CBDBNL01; family JAAOII01; genus JAAOII01. Next base: position 1,565 of record JAAOII010000107.1, on the reverse strand, counting down.
ATTAATCATCCCTATAATCCCATAAACCATTGTGTAACCAATGGCTATCAATCCGTAAACAGAACCCAGAACTAGCCCATTTACTAGTTGCTGAATAAATATATGTAAGTCCATAAAAAAATATCGCCTCTTTATAAAATAAAGAGGCGATATAAGAATTGATTATTACAATTGATTGTAGTCGCCGTCTGTAGTCCAGCGATACATTACATAGTCAGAGACAGTAAGGTCACCTTTATCGTCAAAGTCCTTGCGGCCCATAACAGTATCAGCACCATTAGCTTTAACCCAATCAGTAAGCACAGAACCTGAGGTCTCGCCTTCATTGGCTTCCAGAGCTGCAACTAAAACTTGTATAGCCATATAAGCATACAAAGTATAACCTTCTGGTTCAAAACCTGAATCACGGAATCTTTCCACCAGTTTAGCGCCAGCAGGGTTAGATTCCTCATTGCGGGGATCAGCACCGAAAGTCATCAAGGTCTTAGTTAAGAACTCAGGACCGCCAGTAGCTTTAACAAAGTCCTCAGATACTATGCCATCTCCAGAAACAAACCAAGCATCAACGCCTTGGTCTCTGAGTTGACGTAACAAAGGACCTGCTTCGGAATGCAGACCGCCAAAATAAACCACATCTGGGCTTAAAGAACGGATCTTGGTTACCAAGGCGTTAAAATCCTTTTCACCACGAGTAAGTCCTTCATAAAGAACAACATTAGTACCGCGAGCATTCAACTGAGCAAGAGTAGCATCAGCCAATCCTTGTCCATAGGTATCTTTGTCATGAATTACAACAACTCTTTGAGCGGCGAGGTCATTGGCAATATAATTACCAGCAACTATGCCTTGTTGATCATCACGTCCACAAACACGCATAACTGTATCTAAACCACGATCTGTGACTGTGGGATTAGTTGAAGCAGGAGTTATCATGAGCACGTCAGCGTCATAATAAATTTCAGATGCAGGTATAGTACTGGAAGAACAGAAATGACCGATTACTGCGGTAACTTCGTCTTGTTCAATCAACCTGTTTGCTACGTTGACGGCTTGCTTAGGTTCACAAGCATCGTCACCTTTAACAGCAACTAACTTGGCACCATTAATACCGCCAGCAGCATTAATATCTTCTATGGCTTGAGTTGCCCCTTTCCATAGTTGTTCGCCAAAAGTAGCATAGGCACCAGTATGAGGACCGGCAACGCCTATTTTAATTTCGGACAGTTCTTCACCACCAGAAGAGGAATCTTGCTGAGAGCAGGAAACCAACAACCCAGCAATGAGCATTCCTAAGAATAATTTAAATATTTTCATAATTTTAATAATTTGCAAAAATAACAACTATCATTCTTCATAATATACTATAAAAATATTATTATAGATATCCACAAGAATGACTAATATTAAATCCCCTAAAGGACTTAACTCATAGCATTATAGCACTTATATAGATAAATTGTGAAAAATCTTAAGTTTACGAAATTATATTAATTCAAAGATGTTGAGTGTTATTAGCACTCAATGACATTGAACAAGCACTACCAACCTTGGCAATCAACTTCGGT
>JAAOII010000106.1 GCA_015163845.1 Candidatus Portiera sp. | reverse complement strand
GGTCCACTCGTCCCGCCCGCCTCGCCTGCCTCAGCACTAGCAAAAGAGACCTCTAGGGATATAGCATCTAAAGCAATTAAAATATCACTGAAAATGACTGCTGCATCCAGAGGAAAACGTTGCATTGGCATTAATGTAACTTTACTCGCTAATTCAGGGTTGCTGTAAAGTGCTTGAAAACTGCCAACCTTGGCACGTAGTTGTCTGTATTCTGGTAAGTATCTACCTGCTTGACGCATTATCCATACTGGCGTGTAGGGAGGGGTCTCGCCATTCAGCACAGCCAGCATCACTTGTCTAGGGTTCACGATGAACCTCCATATAAGGCACTATTTTTTATGCTAGTGATAATGGAGTCGCTAGACAAACCAACTTGGATTCTTTGCTCAGATTGTTCACCATGGTCTACGAACTTATCAGCAAGTCCCAAGTTCAAAAATTTGCAGGATATATTTTTACTTGCAAGAAATTCCATTACACCACTGCCAGCACCACCAGCAGTAGCATTTTCTTCTAAAGTAACTAACCGCCCATGTGACTCAGCTAGTTCTTTGAGTATAACTTCATCTAAGGGCTTGGCGAAACGCATATCAACTAAGGTCATATCAAGTTCTTCAGCAACAACTTTGGCAGCAGATGTTGGATAACCAAAAGACACTAATGCTGGTTTATTTTTATCGCCTTCCCTTATTCTATGTGCCTTGCCAAACTTCATATGTGATAAAGGTAAATCCTTCTTGGATAACTCAATACCAGTTGCTTCACCTCTTGGATATCTCACAGCAACAGGTCCTTGGACCTCCAGTGCAAGGTTGAGCATCCAGTAAAGTTCTTGCTCGTTAGATGGCGTCATAATAGTCATATTGGGAATGCACCTTAAATAACTTATATCATAGCTGCCATTATGTGTCGCCCCATCTCCTCCCACCAGGCCACTTCTATCTATGGCAAATACAACAGACAAATTCTGTAGGGCAATATCGTGGATGAGTTGATCATAGGCCCTTTGCAAAAAGGTGGAGTAGATAGCAACTATTGGTTGCAGCCCAGAACATGCCATGCCTGCTGCCATGGTTAGACAATGTTGTTCAGCTATGCCAACATCATAATATCTTTTTGGGAACATCTGTGAGAACTCCACTAAACCAGAGCCCTCACGCATGGCAGGTGTCAAGGCAACAATTCTATCATTGGTAGTAGCAGCATCACATAACCATTCACTAAATACTTCGGTATATTTTTTATTATGCCTAGCTTCATCCTGCCTAGCTTCATCCTGCTTATTTAGATTCTTGGCAGTTACAGGATCTATCTTAGTCAGTGCATGATACGCAATCGGATCATCTTCTGCCGCCTTCAGACCTTTGCCTTTACAGGTCTTTATATGCAACAAGTGCATGCCCGGAACATCCTTAACATTATCCAAGCAAGTCACAAGGCGTCCCAAATCATGCCCGTCCAATATGCCAGTATAGTTAAAGCCAAGGGTTTCAAAAAATGCACTGGGGGGCAAAAACATGTGCTTGAGACCTTCTTCTGTTTGACTCATAAATTGTCGCAGTTTAGGAATGTGATCTAAACCTGGTTTAATGAGCTCTTTTAGGTTTATATAGCCCTTACCAGCAACAAAATTACCAAAAAACTTTGATAAGGCACCAACATTATTAGAGATAGACATGGAGTTATCATTGAGTATAACAATTAAGTTACTCTTTAAGTCGCCAGCATTATTAAGTGCTTCGAAACTCATACCTGCCGTCATTGCCCCATCCCCTATGACAGCAACGGTGCGTTGTTTTTCATCCAGCAGGGCTGCTGCTTCCGCCATACCCAAAGCAGCACTAATAGAAGTGCTGGAGTGTCCAGTGCCAAAAACATCATATTCACTCTCAGTGCGACAGGGGAAGGGAGCCAAACCATCCTGCTGCCGAATTGTATTCATCTTTTTACGTCTGCCGGTTAGTATTTTATGCGGGTAGGCCTGATGCCCAACATCCCAGATTATTTTGTCATTCGGGGTATCAAAAACATAATGCAATGCAATAGTTAGCTCTATTACTCCAAGGCCAGCTCCTAAATGTCCGCCACTTTGACCGACTGAATAAAGAATAAACTGGCGGAGTTCTTGTGCCAGTTGGAGTAGTTCTCTTTGGTTGAGTTTTTTTAGTTGATGTGGATAGTCAATCTTTTCTAACAGCGGAGTAGAAGGAGGTTCCTGAGGTATATCTAATAAGTTACCCAACATGCTACTAACTAATTTTATCTAGTTATGCTTAGGTAATGATATGCTTAATAAGAAGCATTTTAAGCACTAAACTTCTCGCGATAAACTATTCTACCTTTGCTAATATCATAAGGACTCACTTCAACAGTAACTTCATCCCCGGGCAATATGCGAATATAATTCTTCCGCATCTTACCGGATAAAGTAGCAATTAATTCGCGATTGTTTTTAAGTTGTATCTTAAACATAGCATTGGGCATCTTATCAATGACCTTGCCAACAACTTTTATAGTGGTACTATCTTTCACCATATTAAGCCGCCCTGTTTTGAATATTTTCTAATAAACTGTCTGCACCAGTTGACTTGGGCTTGACTAACCAAAAACGTGGAACATAGTCATCAAAATCGTCCAACATATCGCTAATGCGTTTGCTAGATGTCTCTGTGACAAAGTCCTTAAGTAACCTTCTTAGGTAATTGCGATATATTTCCATTTCTTCACTGACAATTTTGTCTATTTCTATTAATTCTTCATTATATTGGTCGGCAAAATCTCTATGTGGATCCCACACATAAGCAAAGCCCCCTGTCATACCTGCACCAAAATTAATCCCCGTTTTACCAAGCACTACAACAACTCCGCCAGTCATGTATTCACAGCAGTGATCTCCTGTCCCTTCCACTATAGCTAAACAACCTGAATTACGCACAGCAAATCTTTCACCCACTCTACCGGCCACATACATAGTTCCTCCAGTAGCTCCATACAAGCAGGTGTTGCCAGCTAAAGTTAAGGTGTTATCACTATCCGTATCAGGTAAAGTTATAACTAGTTTGCCGCCAGCCATACCTTTCCCAACATAATCATTAGCAGAACCATTCAACTTTAAACTGAGCCCGTTGATATTCCAAGCACCAAAACTTTGACCAGCTGTGCCATTAAAATTTATCTGTAGTTTTTCATCACCAAGCCCTTCCAAACCATATTTCTCAGCCAAAATACCAGATAGAGCTCCTCCTATGGTGCGGTCTTGATTACATATATCATAGCTAAACTCTCCACCAATTCTCTTTTCTATGCATGGAAGCATATCATCTTTCATACGTTTAGCCAGATCACCAACGCGAAAAACAGGATTATATCTATTAGTACAAAAACGTGGCATATCTTCACCTGTTTTATGTATAATTCTTGATAAATCCAGAGAAGCATGCTTTGCATTAGTGCTTTCTTTTCTTTGCATAAGCTCTACTCTACCAATTATATCTTCCAAAGATCTGTAGCCCATCTTGGCAAGATTCATCCTTACCTCTTCCGCCACGAATTTAAAGAAATTCTTGACCATTTCAACATCCCCGACAAAATGCTTATCACGCAATGGCTTGTGTTGAGTAGCAACGCCAGTTGGGCAGTTATTCAAATGACATAAACGCAAAAACTTACAACCCATGGCAATCATAGGAGTAGTCCCAAAACCAAATGATTCAGCTCCCAACAGTGTAGCTTTTATCACATCCAAGCCGGTCTTAAGTCCGCCATCTGTTTGTAGGCGAACCTTATCACGAAAGCCATTCAACTGCAGTGCTTGGTGTGTCTCACTTAAACCTAACTCCCAAGGAGATCCTGCATAACGAATAGAGCTCAATGGACTAGCTGCAGTACCTCCATCATATCCAGATATTGTTATGAGGTCGGCCTTACATTTTGCGACTCCTGAAGCAACGACTCCAACCCCTGGCAAAGACACCAACTTAACTGACACCAATGCTCTAGGGTTGACTTCTTTCAGATCATAAATTAATTGTGCTAAATCTTCTATGGAATAGATATCATGATGGGGAGGTGGAGAAATCAATGTTACCCCAGGAGATGAAAATCTCAGACGAGCAATTAAATCATTCACCTTGCCTCCAGGTAATTGTCCACCTTCACCTGGTTTTGCTCCTTGAGCAATCTTGATTTGTAGTACCTCAGCATTCACCAAATAATGTGGGGTTACGCCGAAGCGTCCCGACGCAATCTGCTTGATTTTAGAGTTTCCTGGAGTATTAAACCTTGCTATATCCTCTCCTCCTTCTCCAGAATTAGAACGCCCGCCTAAATCATGCATAGCCCGAGCCAAGGTCTCATGGGCTTCAGGAGATAATGCCCCCAAACTCATTGCTGCTGTATCAAAACGTTTTAAAATTTGTGCGGCCGGCTCCACTTCTTTAATATCTATGGGCTCTTTGCCCTGTTGGACACTTAGTAAATCACGTAGATACATTGGGGGCCGAGAGTTTACCATCTCAGCATAATCGTCATAGCCCTTTTGAGAGTTATCCCTGACTGATTTTCTGAGTGTCTCAACCACATCTGCATTAAAAGAATGCGCCTCGGAATTATGCACGAATTTAATCATACCTCCTGGATGGAGTGACTCCATAGGATTCCATGCCTTAGCAGATAAATTGCGCAATTCTTTATCAAAGAATGCAAAATTCACTCCAGCAATACGGCTAGGGATCCCGACAAAACATTTTGCAACTACTTCATCGGCTACTCCTAATAGTTCAAAAAGTTGGGCACCCCTATAAGAAGCAATAGTAGATATTCCCATTTTAGACAGAATCTTTAATAAACCCTTATCTATCCCATTTCTATAATTTCTATAAACCTTACTCGGTATGGCATTAATCAGTCCCTCACTCACGCCATCTTCTAAAACCGCATAAGCAAAATAAGGATAAATTGCCGTAGCGCCAACCCCTATCAAAACAGCATAATGATGTGGTTCACGAGCATAGGCCGTCTCAGCTACTAAATTAACATCGCAACGAAGTCCAGCATCAACTAGGCAATGATGCAAAGCACCAATAGCCATCGGCATGGGAATTGGCAGAGTAGATTCCTGCAGATTACGGTCGCTCACTATTAATATGACATTACCTTTGGCAGCTAACTTAAGTCCCTGCTGGCATAAGTTGTCAACTGCCTCCTCAAGAGTTGAATTCTTATTATAGCTGGCTTGCAAGTGAGCCACTGGCATGTCATCCTGCTTATCCAGAGAATCAAATTTATAAGGCGAAAGAATTGGAGAGTTCAAGGCAATTCTAGCAGCACTTTCATCTGTTATGTCAAACATATTGGCTTCCTTACCGATGAAGGTCTTTAAGGACATCACTACATTTTCACGAATTGGATCTATTGCAGGGTTAGTTACTTGAGCAAAGTTTTGGCGGAAGTAATCTGTTAAAAGGCGATTTTGCTGTGACATAACTGCTACAGGAGTATCATCTCCCATGGCGGCAACTGCCTCTTGACTCTTTTCCGCCAGAGGCCGCATTACATATTCTAATTCTTCACCGTGAAAACAAAAAAGTTTCTTGTAGACCTTAAGTTTATCTTTATCCATATCTTGAAAAACATAAGCAGGATTATCTAAAGTTCCTTCAAGACGATGCAAGCGTTTTTTCATCCACTCCTTATAGGGATGTTCTGTGCTGAGTAGCTTATCAATCTCTGCTGTCTCAAGTATACTGCCATTATGAGTATCAATAGCAATAATACCACCTGGTTCTACTCTGCCCTTTTGGACTATATCTTTTGCCTCAAGTTCTCTAACTCCCATTTCGGATGCTAAAGTAATAACTCCATCCTTTGCCAAAACCCATTTAGCTGGTCTTAATCCATTCCGATCTAAAGTGCACACCGCATAACGACCATCTGTCATCACTACGCTAGCCGGCCCATCCCATGCTTCCATTTTGGTAGAGTTATACTCATGGAAAGAATATACTTGTCTATCCATCATGTCATCATTCTGCCAAGCAGGTGGGAGAAGCATTCTCAAAGAGCGAAACAAATTCATCCCCCCAGAAAGCAATGCCTCAAGCATATTATCTAAACTCATGGAATCAGATACTTGCATATCTACCAGCGGAATATCCAAAGATAAATCCTTGAGTAACCCTTGCTGAAATTTATGAGCACGTGCTTTACTCCAGTTACGATTACCACTAATGGTGTTTACCTCCCCATTATGGGCAATATACTGAAAGGGGTGAGCTAAATGCCACTGTGGAGCAGTATTTGTAGCGAATCTTTGATGAAAAACACAGATGGAGGTGGTGATCTTTTTATTATTGAGATCTGGGAAAAACTCACGCAGTTTGGAGGAAAGAATTATGCCCTTATATAGCACAGTATTAAATGACAATGAAGGCAACTGAAAGTTCTTATCATCAATTAATTTAGCCATGATACTACGTTTGAGTAAGAATAGTTTTGCTCTTGCCTGTTGCGTATCTTCTATATCACTATTGACAAAAAATTGCTGGAATTGCGGCACAGATTCACGAGCAATTGGACCAAGAACCTCATGATTAACTGGGACTTCACGCCACCCCGCCAATGAAAAACCTTTAGCCCGGTCTATTTCTTGTTTGATTACTGCTCTTTGATGTTCAGCACTCTTATCCTCTGCAGATAAAAAAGCTACACCAACTGCATACTTATCACCCAAATCCACGTTGTTTTGCGCACACTCTGCACGAAAAAATGCATCAGGTATTTGGATGGTGACCCCGCAACCATCGCCAGTTTTGTTATCAGCATTAATGCCTCCACGATGCATCATGCACAATAGAGAATCTATGCCCTGCTGTAACAACTCATGACTGGATTCTCCATTAATATGTGCAGTTACTCCAAAGCCACAATTATCACGAAATTGTGATATATCTGCCAGTCCTTTATTGACCATATCTATTGATCATATTTCTTTATCATCTATTAGTTTTGTCTATCTATTAGAACACCCCTGTATAGTAAGTGTATATCCCATATTATATAACATTCATAAGATGTTTTTCTTTTCGCAGGGTTTTGTCTTCTAAACTACCCATGCCAAAGAGTTGTGAGTTGTCCAATTCTGTCTCATCTTTTATGTAGATGCTGGCAAGTTTGACATCTTCTCCTTCAGGCAGAATAACCTGCTTGCCTTGACTCAATTCTTTTGCCTGCTCAAGGTTTATGTAGATTTTATCATTAGAAACTTTAATATGCATCTCAGGTAATAATAGTGAGTCACGTTCTTCCTCAGGAGTGGCTTCAATTTGTTGTAAAGTGACTAGATATTTAACTGGTAATGTAGACATCTCGGTCCGACGTAGTGTGTAAACATGAGCACCACATCCGAAAAACTCACCTATGTCTTCAGCAAGAGATCTAACATAGGTGCCTCTGGAGCAAGTCATCCTAAGCATTATATGATTATCTTTCATTCCCAACAAAATCAATTCACTGATAGTAACTTTGCGCGCAATACGAGATACTGCAATGCCAGCACGAGCATATTCATGCATGCGTTTGCCTTGATACTTAAGTGCTGAATAGGCCGGAGGACGTTGCATAATTTCTCCACGAAACTTGCTCAAGCAACTCTCCAACTTGGCAGCATCAAGTGGTGGAACTGGCTTTTCTTCAATCAAATCACCAGTGGCGTCACCGGTTGTCCTAGTGGAACCCAATTCTATATCACATTCATAAACCTTAGATGAATCAAGCATATACTCGGCTAGTTTTGTGTGGCTACCAAACATAATAGGCAAGCAGCCCTCCGCTGGTTCGTCTAAAGTTCCTCCATGTCCGGCCTTACGAGCAGCAAACATTCTTTTGACTTGTTGTAAAGCCCGATTGGAAGTTATCCCAGGTGGCTTATCAAGCAACAATATGCCATTGACAAGGCGTTTTGCGTTAGTGGTTTTTAACGTCGTCAATTAAGTTGAGTAAGCGGTCGGCTTCGCGCAAGAGTTGGTCATAATGAAAACGCAACTCGGGAATAGATCTTAGTGAGACCTTTCTTGATATTTCTCTGCGTAATAATTTACTATGTGAATTTAAGGTGCTCTCTATTTTTTCTTCATAGTTGACCTCTTCCTCAGGGCTATCAGCAAGTGTATAAAAACTAAAATAAACCTTGGCAATTTTGAGGTCTGGGCTCATTTTGATATGACTAATAGTTAACAAGGGTAATTTCATAAAGCCGCGATGCTCGTCTAATACCTTCGCCAAAGCATCAGATAAAACTTTAGCAACTCTATCTTGGCGGTAGGATGGTTTATTAGTATTCATAGTTTAATCTGACTTAATTATTTTGCACTTAATTATCTTGCTACTGGTAGCCAGGTTCCAGTGCTCATGTAATATTGGAATATTGTCCTCTTGTCTAGTTGGAACTCCTTTAGCATAAGAGAACTTAAGGAAGCAATAAGCTTAGTAATAAATTATAATCAATTAGATGGAAGTTTGTCGTAGACCTCTATCTGGTCACCAACTTTCACACTCTTATAGTCCTTCACACCTATGCCGCATTCAACTCCTTCATGCACTTCTTGGACATTCTCTTTGAAACGTTTCAATGACTCCAAGACCCCTTCATAGATTACCTTGTCTTCACGCAATACTCTAATTGGCTTATCTTTATAGATAATTCCTTCCGACACTACACACCCAGCTATCTGCCCATATTGTTTAGCACTAAAAACATTTTTGACCGAAGCAAGACCAATGATCTTCTCTATTTCGTGTAGAGCAAGATTCTCAACCATTAGCTTATCAAGTTGATCTGCTAGTTCATAGATAACATTATAGTAAAAGACATCTGGAACTGGAGTGCGTTTCATCTCTTTCTTGGCGCCAGAGTCCGTCCGCACATTAAAACCTACAACTATTGCACCAGTGGCTCGTGCCAGAGAAATATCACCTTCACTAATAGCCCCTACTCCGCCAGTAACAATCTCAAAGTTAGTTGTCTCATTGCTGAGACCATTTATCATTGCCTTAATCGCCTCAAGAGAACCGGCAACATCCGCCTTGATTATCAAGTTATTCTGGGTTGGCTCTACTTCCGTTGAATTTAATAATGCTTCAACATCCATCAGTTGTGGAGTTGAGTCGGGCTTTTCTGTTAATTCTTTACTTAATTCAATCAAACTTCTTGCTTCTTTCTCACTGTCCACTACTAAGCAACTATCACCAGCGGCAGGGACTCCGTTCAAACCTAAAATACTAACCGGGACGGTTGAACCAACTTCTTTAAGTGGTTTATCCTCATCACTCTTAATGAGTTTAATCCGACCATAATGATTACCACATAGCAAAATATCACCACGCTTCATTCCTCCATGCTGAAGAATTACGGTTGCTAGTGAACCAATATTCTTATCCAATGACGACTCTATGACAAAGCCCCGACCAGTAACCTTGGGAGCGGTCTTTAGTTCCATTATTGATGCTTGAGCCAAAATCGCTTCCAATAACTTATCTACTCCTGTCCCCTTTATAGCAGATATTTGCACACACTGAATGTCCCCGCCCCACTCTTCTGGTTGCAATCCATTAGAAGCCAATTCTTTTAGCACCTTCTCAGTATCAGCACCTTCAACATCCATCTTGTTTATTGCTACAACTATTGATGCATTGGCCAATTGAGCATGGCGAATCGCTTCTGCTGTCTGAGGTTTGACTCCATCATCCGCAGCTACAACCAAAACCACTATGTCGGTTAATTTTGCCCCTCTTGCACGCATGTCACTAAATGCTGCATGGCCAGGAGTATCAAAAAATGTAATCTTATCCTTTTTATAAGTGACGTTATAAGCACCAAAATGTTGAGTTATCTTACCGGCCTCTTGATCTACTTGCTTAGTTTTGCGGATATAATCCAATAAAGTTGTCTTGCCATGATCAACATGTCCCATCACTGTGACTATTGGCGGGCGACTAACATATTCAACTCCTTCAGGTAGATCATAGGAACTTTTATAAATATCTTTATTAGAATCTTCCAAAGTAACTGCATAGCCAAGCTCTTCAGCCACTAACACAGCGGTATCTTTCTCTATGATTGATTCATCATTATGGTCTTCTGGGTTCTCTATCAAACCCATCTTAGATATTCTGCCAAACAAAAACTTTTTCTTAATTGTAAGTTTCTGTGCCAATTCTGAAAAAGATATATCCCCGGCAATGGTGATTTCTTTGGCTACTGGCGTGTTTGGCTTAACAAACTTATGCTTGTTTTCTATTGACTCCGATCTATTCCTACCACTATTGACAACTCGTCTAAGTGCACTAGAAGACATGTCTGCGACATCTTCTACTTTTTGTTCTCTTATGAGATCACGAATCTCCATTGCATCTTCTTCGCTGATTTTAACCCCATATCTTTGAGAGGCCTTTTCAGCACGAGGATCGACAGCTAATTTGCTTTTATTTTTATTTTGTTTGTCCTTAAATGAGGGGGGTGGGGCAGTAGTTTTAAATCTAGGCGGTTGTTTATTTGGTGTTTGTTTGTTTGGACTTGTTCCGCCAAACTTTGTTCCGCCAGGTTTCCCTCCGCCAGGTTTCCATCCGCCAGCTTGTCCTCCGCTAGGTTTTCCTCCGCCAGGTTTCCATCCGCCAGCTTGTCCTCCGCTAGGTTTTCCTCCGCCAGGTTTCCATCCGCCAGCTTGTCCTCCGCTAGGTTTTCCTCCGCCAGGTTTCCATCCGCCAGTTTTTCCTTCGCCTGGTTTTCCTCCGCCAGGTTTCCACCCGCCAGATTTTCCTTCGCCTGGTTTTCCTCCGCCAGGTTTCCACCCGCCAGATTTTCCTTCGCCTGGTTTTCCTCCGCCAGGTTTCCATCCGCCAGTTTTTCCTCCACTGGGCTGATTGTTACGGTTTGCTGAAGTATTATGAGAATTTTGAGAAGTTGGCTTGCCTCTAGAAGCATCAGTCCTTTGAGTTCTAGATTCTTGGGGTTTGACAACCGTCTTATAATTCTTCTTACTTAAAGTCCCTTTAGGGCGAACCATTGATTTCATGAGCTTCTCAGTAGCATCACTGTCTATGACATCATCCAATTTTTGACCTGTCAAGCCAGAGTCACGAAGCTTGCTCAATAGAAACTGTGGATCCGCTCCTGTCTTAACAGCTAACTGACGGACTGTTAGTTTTTCGCCCATTCTATAGAATTATTTGTTGCTTAAGGATATCTTGTATGCCGTCCTTAACTTATCGGCTGAGATTTTCTGGCTTCAAGTATGATTTCCGCTGACAGATTTTTATCTAGGTCCGGGATGATTTCTTCTAACTCATCAACTGAATATTCTGCCAAATCTGAAACGCTAGATATTTCCTGAGATGAAAGTTTTGTTGCCAGTTCTTCAGTCATGCCCTTAAGAGACATCAGCCCTACTACACCTCCAACTTCTTCAGCATTACCATCAGTATTTAAAGCACTAGATAATAAATGCTCTCTGGCACGATTACGTATTTCGTTTGCCAGATCCTCATCAAAACCGTCGATCCTCAAGAATTTTTCTATTGGCGCATAACCCAATTGTTTGACACTATCAAAACCACCCTTCAGCAAATCTTGCACCAAATCTTCATCAGCATCCAATATTTCAACAAAAGAAGAACGCAGATCATCCATTGCCTGAATTTGATTTTCTTTGGCATCTCCTTCTTCCATTACATTGATCTCCCAACCAATCAGTAAGGTTGCCAAGCGGATGTTTTGACCGTTTCTGCCAAGTATTTCACCTATATGTTCTTGGGGCACCGCCACATTAATAGTATGACTATCTGGGTTAAGGTTTACTGAATTTACATTGGGGTTTGCCAAGACATTTTTGACCAACTGCTCAGGATTATCATCCCATTCAAGTATATCAATTTTTTCACCGCCCAACTCTTTTTGCACTGCTTGAACTCGTTTGCCTTGCAGACCTATACAAGAACTCATCGCATCTATACGATGATCTTTTGGTCTAATTGCAACTTTTGATCTAATCCCTGGCAATCTAGATATTGCACATATTTCGACTATTTGCTGTGATATTTCAGGAACTTCTTGAGCAAATAACTCACGCACCATATCATCAGATGTCCGACTCAAGAATAGCTGATTCGTGCTATTGGCAACGTCTATGTTTACCAACACAGCAGATATTTCATCGCCTATTTCATAGTTATCCTGACCCAGTAAATCATCGTAAGGCAAAATTGCTTCTACCCTATCAGTTAAAAGAATTATGGCATCTTTGCTCCGAGTAAAACGCTTAACTGTGCCAAATACCATTTTGCCAAGTTGAGATTTATAATCATCTGCAAGTTGCTGCCTTTCCGCTTCTCTAACTTTTTGCATTATCAGTTGCTTAGCTGCTTGAATTGCAACTCTGTCAAATACAAGAGCTGGCAATTCTTCGGAAGTCACATCTTCCTCTGGCAATTCAGGTATTTGATATATATCTTCTACCGCCTCTGGGTCCTTGGGCGTCAATCTGTATATGGTAAAAGTTCCGCTAGTGCGATTAATCTTCACCTGTATGGCTCCTTCTTCTCCGCTTGTGGGAATATTCATTTGCCTACTCACTGCGGCAGCTATAGCCGCCTCAAGAGCTAAAGCAACTGATTCCTTATTTATCCCTCTTTGCTGAGAGAGGACCTCCATCATTGCCAAAATTTCTTTTGAATCCATCATTTTTTAAATATCTCGTCGTAGTTTGGTTCTAATTGACTGCTTGATACATCAGAATAAGAGAACACCTGTGATGTATCATCCACAGAAAGAGTCAAACTATTAGCATCGCAATCTACTAGCTCTCCATTGAAATTCTTACGTCCTTCTATCATTTTTTTAGTCCTTATGCGTATTTTCTTGCCTAGGTAAGAGCTATATTGTTCGGGAAAAAATAGCTTGCGTGCCAAGCCAGGGGTGGATACCTCCAACTGCATATCCTCCTCTTGCAAACAGGCATCCAAAGCACGGTTTACTAAGGCACAATCTTCTATACCCAAGGATTTCTTTTCCTGGGAATCAATATATATCCTAGTCAAATATGAGTATTTACGAGGAATAATCTCAATTCCCCATAGAATATAGCCCATGGACTCTATTTGACTGCGTATTATCGCCTGTAAATTATCGCTAATTAATTTCATAATCATAACTGGTTTAAATTATAACACTTTAATAAGATATTTTACTTGGCAAGCAATTCATATATCCTGTCAGCAGATACAAATGTCATATAAATATCAAGAAACCCTTAATTTAATTAAATTTAACTTGAAAAAAATTAAAGCGACCCTATGTATATATTAGAAGCATCTAGTAATGTATTTAAGTATCCTTAAATGCATCACGATAACATAACTGTAAATAGTTTTAGTTCTGCTGAATGTTTCTAAATTTCCTTAAATATATTAAAAATTAATGCACCTTGCGACTGGGGTTCAGCGAATATTAACTTAGAAATAAATTAAATATGAAGAAAAATATGTTAAAATCAACCTATGGCTATACAAATCATGGATACTCATGAAGTTATAGGCACTCTAACTGCAGAGTATGACCTAGACCTTAAGCAGGCGGAAGGCGTTGTTTATGCTGTCCGTCAAGGAAATCAATCAGCTATTGAGGGTCTAGCAACTAAAAAAGCTCTGTCTGATACTAAGACCGATCTCAAGCAAGATATTGCTGAGGTTAAGACCGATCTCAAGCAAGATATTGCTGAGGTTAAGACCGAGCTCAAGCAAGATATTGCTGAGGTTAAGGCCGAGCTCAAGCAAGATATTGCTGAGGTTAAGACCGAGCTCAAGAAAGATATTGCTGAGGTTAAGGCCGAGCTCAAGCAAGATATTGCTGAGGTTAGGCAAGATATTGCCAGAATAGATGGCAGTATGAAAATATTACTATGGATGCTACCTATAGGATTCAGTTTAATGACTATCGTAATGGCTGCAGTATTAAAGTTATTGTAGAGTTATCTAGATATCAGCATAGATTAGTGCTTTATTGGTGCTTGGCAAACAAGCAGAGTATCAGCTAACTATTAGTTGTTCTATGGAACTCTTTAGATATCAGCATAGATTAGTCCTTGGCAGACAAGATGACTAATATAAAATACATTCCTTGGAATATTTGCTGGATTATGTAATAACTGCTGGTATAGTTCTGCACCAGCACCGCCACTGATAAGGACACGCCCCTGCGGATAATCACCAAAAAACTCAATAGCCTTATGCTGGATGAAGTTGGTAAACATACCATCCACACCCAAATCTAAGCAGGACTGGCTATCAGTTCCCCAAGCGGTATCCAAAGCGGTAGCCGAAGTGTTATGTAAGTGTGGCACACCACTCGAATCCAAATCGGCATCCAAGCGTAGCTGGGTGCGAGTAATAAAATATTCTTTAATTGATTGGGTCCCAGGTATAAGCAAGCCACCTATATGGCGAAAGTCCTCCCCAGAACCAATTAATAAGTCAATGCTTGTGGCAGTGCCAGCATCAATAATAAGCTGATGCTTAGGCGTGGAGTTGGAACTATGCTTGCTATCTCTTCCTGAAGATATATCCAGTTGAGTTGCAGCTAATAATGCCAACCAACGATCAACGCCCAGTTTATCTGGATCGGCATAAGCAATGCTAAGACCTTTATGCTGCTGGAGTGTGTGTGCCAGTCGTGGTTGGACTTGCCAATGACTCTCTATGGCATTTAGCAACTCCTCTCTTTTTTGTTTATCTTGTAGAACACAGGCAACTCTTATATTTCGCATATTGCGCATGTTTTGCATAGGCTGAACTGAGCGATCACTCTTATCAACTTGCTTTAGATTCTGCTCTATATATTGACCTATGCTGTTGATCAAGTCGGTTATCTCAGTTGCCTGCCCGCAAGCAATTACTGAATTATTCTTATTGGGTGTTTCTACATCTCTTTGCTGATCATCCGCCCCAGACACCAGCCAAGCAATGCGACTATTTCCTATATCTAAATTAAGATCCAAGCTCAAAACCATAGAAAATTAAAAACTTATCTATGCCAGTAGAATCAGTGGTTATAGCTTCCTTGATTCCCTTTGTGGAAGGGTCTCTCTTAATTTAGCAGCACTTTCCCGCAAAATATCTTCAGTGGTTTTCCAATCAATGCAGGCATCAGTTACAGATACTCCATATTTCATTTTATTTTTATCTGGCAAAATTGATTGATTGCCCTCTTCTAAATTACTCTCCACCATCAGTCCTATTATGGATTGATTGCCCTTATGCACTTGATTGATAACATCTTGGATGACCAGTGGCTGATGCTCGTGTTTCTTGCCAGAATTGGCATGACTCACATCTATCATAATATTGAGCTTGAGTTTATTCTTCTTGAGTTCCGATTCGCAATGGGCAACACTAACTGAGTCAAAGTTTGTCTTGCCGCCACCACCACGTAAAACGATATGAGCTTTGTCATTACCTTTGGTCTTGAGCACGGCTACCTGACCTTCATTATTGATTCCCAGAAAACTATGTGGTGATAATGCCGACTGCAAAGCATTAATAGCCACAGTTAGATTGCCATCTGTACCATTTTTGAAACCAACCGCAGTAGACAAGCCACTTGACATCTCGCGGTGGGTTTGGGATTCAGTGGTTCTTGCACCTATGGCAGTCCAGCAAATTAGATCCTGCACATACTGCGGGACTATGGCATTTAGTGCCTCTGTCGCAGTTGGCAAATTCATCTCAGCTAAATCCAACAATAACTTGCGTCCATATTGCAGTCCTTTGTTAATATCAAAACTATCATCCATTCCTGGGTCATTAATCAAGCCCTTCCAACCGACAGTAGTCCGTGGTTTCTCAAAATAAACTCGCATTATAAGATATAGACAATCTTCCACCTCAACTGCCAACTCTTTTAGCTTCTTGGCATACTCATAGGCGGCATCCATATCGTGAATAGAACAAGGACCAACCACCACCATCAAGCGGGGATCCCTAGCATTCAGGATATCATCCACCACAGAACGTGCTTGCAATACATTCTTGCCTGCAAGTTCCGTCATAGGTAGCTTCTTCTTCAGTTCTTCTGGAGTAATGATTACCTTCTCGGAGGCAACATTTACATTGTATAGATTATTAGATATTTTACTCATTGCTTTAATTATAATCTACTCTGGTCCTATTTGAGTTAGCACTCTTGGAGTTAAGTTACTATAGAATGTATATAGAATTATTGATGGGAAATGATTCTATAGTAGATGCTATAGTAGATTCTATGATTATTCTTAGCTGCTTAGCTAAAACACTAGATATCTTTTATGCTTGCTTGGCTTGTGTCTTGGCTTCTATATTGTCTTCCGACTCGGCTTGTGTATTGCCTTCCGACTCGGCTTGTGTATTGCCTCCCGACTCGGCTTTTATCTTTTTTAGGGGGTGTTGAAGATTCTGGTTATTGCGGTTCTTTGCTCTGCTGGAGTCAGTGATAAGCAGTTTAGGGCTGGGTAGTCGTTTGTTCCGCCTAAATCCCATACCCGCTGAAAACCATCTGTAACACTCTCTCCATCCGCCACTGTTCTATATGCACCAGTGGTTGGGTTGCAATAGGCATTCGCC
>JAAOII010000105.1 GCA_015163845.1 Candidatus Portiera sp. | reverse complement strand
GAGAGTTCCAATAATCTTTCCAATATGACTTCGCCCCAGCTACCTTGCATTGTCTTGTCGTTCCTCAAAGCATTGGTAAGGTTGGCTGCCTCTTCACTAACTTCTATGCTCCTCTGGTTGAGAGTATTTATGTGTTCCTTAATCGCACGATTATCGGCAGCTCTTTCTTTGTCTAAGTCCTCCAAGCGATTCTTGAAACTATTGATATTTTCTTTTAGAGGATCTAAGGTCTTCTTGATTTCAACATTACTTTGTGCCGCCTGTTCTGTCATTAGCTGATTAGCAATATTTTTAATTTTATCTAGGTTGCCGTCATCAGCATCAAGCTTTCCTTTGAGCTGAGCATTTTCTTCTTGGAGTGCCAAACGTTGTTTGTTAGAATAGACATAACTTATAAAAGCAACCGCAAGCCCACCGATAATCACCCCAGTCCAAAAATCAACACCTAAGTCAGCCAATAACTCTGTTATATTCATACTTCTTCTTATATATCTACACTGTTATTATTTATGAGGACTTGATTGTTTATGACTGATGTGATTGCTGATTTGAATAATTGGGAATGATGTTTTTCTTATAGCCATAGATGAGCATAAAACTACCTATTAGCATCATAGGTAAAGTAAGAATTTGTCCCATAGTCATCCAATCAAATAGTAGATAGCCCAAGTGGCTATCTGGCACTCGGACAAACTCCACTGTAAACCTTGCCAACCCATAGCCGAGCAAAAACAAACCAATCATTGTCATACGTGGTTTGGGCTTGGCACTAAACCACCAGAGAATTATAAATAACACTAGTCCTTCTAGTAGCATCTCATACAACTGACTCGGATGACGGGCCTGTAGATCAATGGCAGGAAAAATAACTCCCCAGTCGGCATTGGTTGGCTTGCCCCACAATTCACCATTGATGAAATTCCCCAAACGTCCAAGCCCTATGCCAATAGGCATGGCCGGCAAGACAAAATCACCAAGATCAAAAGGATTAATTCCTTTGCGACGAGCTAATATCCAACAAGCAAGAACTACACCAATAACTCCTCCGTGAAAAGACATGCCTCCCTTCCAAATATACAATAAGCTTAGAGGATTATCCACCAAAGAAGCAAAATCATAAAACAGCATGTAGCCGATACGTCCGCCACCTATGACACCAAGCACACAATAAAACAATGCATCACTTAAATCATCTTTAGTCCACTGCAAGCGGTGACGTCTATAATATGACAAGTAGTAGGCAGCCAGAAAGCCCAGCAAATACATGATCCCATACCAGTGTATTGTCAAGAAACCAATATCTATAAAAATTGGAGAGAGTGAATGTAGGTATAGCATTTTTAAGTAATTCTGGCGTCTTTCTGCAGAAACTTAAGTAGCAGCTTATTACGGCTAGCACCAAAAATTTCTTGTGGTTTGCCATCTGCTTCTACTAAACCCTCGTGTAAAAATATTACTCGGTTTGCCACCTTGCGGGCAAATTCCATTTCGTGAGTGACTACGATCATAGTTCTCTTTTCTTTCGCTAGGTCTGTAATAACCTGCAGGACTTCATTAACTAAAGTTGGGTCCAATGCCGAAGTTGGTTCATCAAAAAGTATGAGTGCTGGGTCCATTGCCATGGTTCTGGCTATGGCAACTCTTTGCTGTTGACCACCAGATAGTTGCGATGGATAGTTTCCTTCGAACTCTTCGCCAAGGCCCACCTTGCGTAATAACTTCTTGGCTTGAATAGTTGCGTCTGCTTTGCTATGTTTGAGAACTCGGATAGGCGCCTCTATGATATTTTGTAATACTGTTTTATGTGACCATAGATTAAACTGCTGAAACACCATGCCGACACGAGAACGTAAGCGGGTGAGTTGCTTCGGTGACTTTATTACTCTCTTCTTCTTTTTATCACTGGATAACTCCAGATGCTCATTGAGAAAGTATATCTCTCCATGGGTGGGGGTTTCCAGAAGATTTATGCAACGTAGCAAAGTGCTTTTACCACAACCACTTCCGCCAAGCACGGCTATAACATCTCCCTCATAAGCATCCACAGAAATACCTTTAAGTATGTCCGTCTCGCCATCATAGGAATGTTTGATATTTTGCAGGGAAACTACTGCTTGTTTTTCTTTTGAACTCATAGACCATTAATCTTTCATAATATACTATAATCTTAACACAGGATACTCCCAATAATTCAATTATTGGAAACTTCTTGCTTCAACGGGGTTGCCTCGCACCAATAAGGAATCCCACCATAAATATATGGGGGGAGCTTGGATGATGCGAGGTCTTACGACCCCTCCCCAAAATATATAAATGGGACTGTCCTCCAGCCACTTATTCAATATATTTTTTGCAGCATTTATATCTCTGTCATGCTGAGTAGTACATATAATACAACTCCATTGTCTATCACTCAAAGTTAGTAGTTGATTTTTATGACCACAAACATTACAAAGTTTACTACTTGGATAGAACTTGTCTAGCTTATGCACTGCTGCACTTTTGTATTCCAACTTTTGTCTAATCTCACCCAGACAAGAATCTAGCAGAGAACGGTTAAGTCCTCTCTTGCGCTTGCCTTTACGGGTTAGGTTTTGGAGGTTTATATCCTCTAGGATAACTCTCCTTGCT